>CAZBSJ010000096.1:0-5471 GCA_964494165.1 uncultured Nitrospiraceae bacterium | reverse complement strand
TAGCCTATCTCATATCCTTTTTCGCTTACGCTTGAAGAGATGATTGTGCGCTTTTCCTTAAAACATGTGGACACAAACCCCTCGCCTGCAGGGATTATGTTCTGTGCGTCTTCGGTCGAGCATCTGAGCTTCATGCTTTCTCCCTGAGGCATGAAGAGGTTGACCGAGTCCGCCACTATCGAGGTCTTAATGGCAAGGAGAAGCTCCTTTATTTCTTCGTCTGCCTTAGCCATGTTCGAGAGATACTGCGATACGCCGGTGTCATCTTTTATGGAGCCTGTATCAGATGCCTTTGCTTCTGTGATGTCTTTTTGCAATGAGGCGATCTGAGATTCAAGCGCAGCCTTCTTTTTCTTCATGTATGCAATTATCAGTGCGCTTATCGTGACTGCTGATATGATTGTAAGATTTATCGCTGCTTCTTCGAGAAGCCTGCCTCTGTCTATGAAATGCCTTATCTCCAGTACAGGGACGGATATTGTAAGAGGCAGAATGACCCTTAACGGATAAAAAGCTGCCAGCGGGATTAAAAATATGAAGTAAATGACATGCAGCCAGTCATAACCTGAAAGCTGGATTCCTCCTGCGATGAGTATGGCAGCCGGGAAAAGCAGCTCAAGCGCATAGACCTTAGTCTTTTGAATGAATCTTAAATAAGCATAAACTGCGAAGGGAATAAGGGCAATTGGGAACCAGAGGAAAGGCTTTGTCAGAGGAAGCTCGAAATAAATGCCTCCCCATATAATAAGGGAGATGACTGCAAAGAATGCGATGCTTTTAATTTTTATGTCCGTCCTTTTTTTATTTCCTCCTCTCTGAAATATTTCTTATATAGTACTTCCCATTCAGGGCTTCCTTCAACTACTTTTTTTGACAACGACTGAAGCTTTTTTCTCACAACCTGGTCCATGTTTTCCCCGAGCTTCAGCTCATTGGTTACTATGCGTTTAATCTCGCGCCTGATCTTGCCTTCTTCATCGTGAAGCTCGATAAGCTTTCTTTCTAGAAGTCCTTTCAGGAGTACATGCGTAAGGTGGGTTACTTTTTCTTCAGAAAGCATTATAGTACCAGATTCCTTTCCTTGACCAATTTTTGTTTTGTCAGTTCGAAGAGCTTTCTGTAATCCAGCTTGCTGCGCTCTATCTCAGGGCTGTGTTTTTTCAGAAGGCCTCTGACCTCTTCATTTAACTTGTCCTCGATCATGAGCTCTTCCATAATAAGCTCTTCGACGTCGGCTTTGAGCTTATCGACAGGAACCAATGGCGTGACCAGTTCTTTTGCTACGATGCTTTCAACTACCTTTTGGGTTATCACAGCCACCCATGTCTTGGGTATCCTCATTGCTACCTTTCGACAAAAGATAGAAGCGCTATGTTCCGTGCTCTTTTTATTGATTCAGTCAGCTCTCTCTGATGTCTGGCGCATGCGCCTGTGATCCTCTGGGGCAATATCTTGCCTTTGTCTGTAAGATAGTTTCTCAGAAGCCGCAGATCTTTATAGTCAATAAAACCGACCTTATCGGCGCAGAACTTGCAGAATTTTTTTCTGGGAATCCTCTTGTGTTGCAATCTAATCTCCTTTCTGAAATAAAATAGCCCTGCCTGTCGGCAGACAGGTAAATTTATTTAAAATGGTTCTGAATCAGTTGTTTCTTCAGGCGGAATGCTGTCTGAGCTGTCGCCTGTTTCTTCCTGCGGGCCTGACTTCTTTGATAGAAATCTTACCGTGCTTGCAATAACCTCCATCTTGTTCCTCTGCTGTCCGTCAGATTCCCATCTTCTCTCCTGAAGTCTTCCTTCGACAAGGACAGAGCGGCCTTTGCTCAAATACTGGCTGCATGATTCAGCCTGCTTGCCGAAGACGACAACGTCAATGAAAAGGGTCTCTGATTTAGTCTCGTCGGACTGCTTATACTTTGAGTTTACCGCAATCCTGATGGTTGATACTGCAGTGCCCTGCGGGGTATATCTGAGTTCAGGGTCTTTTGTAAGATTCCCTATTAATATAACCTTGTTAAACATTTATTCCCCGGATTTTTGCTCTGCTGATGGAGATGCGCTTTCTCCGCCTGTGAGTGATTTCTGTACCTGTTCGATCTGTTTTTTTCCGAGGCGAAGGACCATATGCTTTATTATAGGGTCGTAAACCCTGTAATAGTCCTCTATCTTTTTGATTGCTGCTGAAGGGGCTTTGAATATCAGGAAGAGGTAGAATCCTTTTTTCTGCTTTTTGATCTCATAGGTGAGTTTTTTCTTTCCCCACTCTTCTGCCTTTAGTATTTCTCCGCCGAAACCTGTTATGAGGCTTTTGACTTTCTCTGTGGCTGTTTTGATTTCCTCGTCGCCGAGGGATCCGTTAACAATTACGATATTCTCGTAAAAATTCATTTAAAATCCTCCTTATGGATTAATAGCCCTACTCTTTTTGAGAGAGCAAGGAGTCGTTATTTATAACATAGCAGACTGAATAAAATCAACTATCATCGCCCTGGTATGCATCCAATTTACGTTCGAACAATAAGGACAAATTAAATCATATCAGGAAACACCTTCAAAACCCGTGAACTGCAACTTAGGATTAAAAATGCCATGCGTTACGAGCTGAAATGCAGTAAGCCATTTTAAGAATAAAGTAAAGTTTCACTGGAAAAGCTCAAATATAATGGCATGGCATGTTAAATGGTGTTGCAACACGGCTTTTTCAGGCTTTCCCTGATATGCCGGCAAGATTTCCTTACGCAAAAATGTTTACAATCAACTCTTATGGCTTGATGCTCAGGAGTGTGTTATGATAAATAAAAAACTTTTGGGGAGAGGTATGAAAAAGAATTTGCTGTTAGTATTCTTTGCGATTTTGATATTGGTCGCCGGCTGTTCAGCTGAACAGTATGGCGCTGGCGTAAATAAGAGCGTCCCTTTTGTTAAGGTAAAGGACGTGATCCTGAACCCTTCTTATATGAACCAGGTTGTAAATCTTGAAGGCATAATCATAAGCCAATGCCTGTCTAACGGATGCTGGCTGTTTCTAAATGACGGCACAGGGCAGATTTTCGTTGATATGGCGCCGCGCGGTTTTTCTCTGCCTTCCCGTCCGGGCAAGAAGGCAAAGGTCACAGGGCTTGTTGTTCAGGGCCAGAACGGTCTTCAGATTACGGCTCATGGCATAGAAGTTAATTAATGGTATTTCTTAAATTTGCCTTAAAGAACATCCTCAGGCATAAGGTGAGAAGCCTTCTTACCGTGTTCGGCATTGCCGCGTCTGTGGCTGTTCTTTTTTCAATTATCTCTTTTAACAATGGATTTGAAAAAGGCCTGTCAAAAGAGATCGAAAGGACAGGAATTCATTTCATGGTAGTTCCCGCAGGTTGTCCTCATGAGGTTGCTTCTCTGGTACTGCACGGCTCAATCATCCCAAAGTTTCTTGATGACTCTGTTGTTGAAAAGATTAAAGAGGTTGAGGGAATTGAGCTGCTTACACCTTTGCTGGTGACTCAGCTGCCTAACCCGGAGAAGAACAGGGTTGATCTTGTCTATGGCGTGGACATGTCCAGCATTGAGAAGCTGAAGCCGTCATGGACAATAATAGGGGATGTTCCAAAGTCTGATGACAGCGTTCTGGTCGGCTCTGAGATTGCAGGGCATGATAACCTTAAGGTCGGTGATAAAATTAACTATTCATCCGCAAAAAAATCTTTCACTGTTACGGGAATACTGCTTAAGACCGGAAGCCAGGACGATGCATTCATATATATGCCTATTAATGCTGTGCAGGAGATAATGCAGAAGCCTAACGGCGTAACCGCAATAGGCGTTAAGGTCAGTGTGCCTGAGCAGCTGGTCTCAGTAACAGAAAATTTATCCATGAAAGTTCCTGGAATTCAGATTGTAACCATGGGGCAGGTTATTACCAGTCTCTCAACTCTTGCTGCCTCAGCCAAGATATTGAGTTTGTCTATAGCTATTATAGCCATTATAATTAGCGCGGTAGGCGTGATGAACTCAATCCTGATGGCGATATTCGAACGCACTCAGGAAATAGGCATGATGAGGGCAATAGGAGCCTCAAGGCTTGATATCTTCAGGATAGTGATTAAAGAGACCGCATTTCTTACCACTGCCGGAGGGGTGTCAGGTATAATCTTGTCAATCATTGGGTCAGGTGCTATAGAGGGCATAGTGCGTGGATTTATGCCTTATGTGCCCTCAGGACGGATGATCGTGTTCGATCCTTATCTTGCTTTTCTCTGTATTGTGTTTTCAGTCCTTGTGGGAATCATTTCCGGTTTTTATCCTGCATGGAAGGCATCGAGAATTAATCCTATAGAGGCGATAAGAGGATGATTGAGCTTCACGGTGTAGAGAAGATTTACTTACGAGGCGCAGAAAAGGTGCATGCCCTTAGGGGGATAAATCTGGAAATATCCAAGGGTGAGTTTATCTCTGTTGTAGGGCCATCCGGTTCAGGCAAGACAACATTGCTTCATATGCTTGGCTGTCTTGATACGCCTACAAGCGGTGTAATAAAAATCGAGAACATTGAAGTTGAGCATATGTCAGAGCCTGAACTTGTAAAGATCAGAAGGCGCAAGATTGGATTTGTGTTTCAGCAGTTTTATTTAATTCCCGGACTGAGTGTTTTTGACAATGTGACGCTTCCTTTATTATTTTCACGTCAGTCAAGATTTGAGGATGAGGTTTTGTCTTTGCTTGAGACCGTAGGATTGAAAGATAGAATTTCTCATAGTCCAAATCAATTAAGCGGCGGCGAGATGCAGAGGGTTGCTATCGCAAGGGCTCTGATAAACAATCCGGAGATCCTGCTTGCTGACGAGCCCACAGGAAATCTTGATTCAGAAAACAGCGAGAAGATTTTTGAGCTTTTGAAATCTCTCCACTTCAAGGGCATTACTGTAATTATGGTTACGCATAATCCGGAGCTTGCGCAAAGAGCTGACAGGGTGATTGCGCTTAAGGACGGCAGCGTGCTTCAGTAATGTTCCACATGGAACATCAGAATGTGTGCAGTATGCCAATCCCGAACCTTACAGGTATGTCGCGCTGCGGCTCGAATATGTGCAATTCCAGGCTTCTAATCAAGGGATAGTTGTACTGCATATCTCCCAAAGGCCGCAGTTGTCCGCCTAAAATTTCTCCAGCAACTGTAATCTCTCTGCCTGCAGAGTAAATCGCTGTATCAAGGTATCCTTCATAATGTATCAGGAATCTGCCATAGGATGCATCAGATGCTATGGGCCTGCCCCTGTAGTTAAGCGGCCTTTCGACCACTTCGATAAATGTGCCCTCCTCTGTATTCTTTGAACTGGCGATTGTTCCGCCAAGAATAATTGTTTTGCCGATATAAAAATCAGGGTCATGAAAGATATCTTTATTGGAAATATTTTTTTCTGCTTTTTCTCTAATATGATTAGATACCACATGGGCACAGCTGATAAAAAATATCCCCGCAAAAAT
>CAZBSJ010000095.1:0-6780 GCA_964494165.1 uncultured Nitrospiraceae bacterium | reverse complement strand
CGTTTTTCTATGAATCCCTTGCTTTTAAGAAATCTTACAACATCTTTCGCAGTAGGCATTACATTAAGCTACTGCAACCTCAACAAAAGACGTCTCGACTTTTTTGACATGGGATATTGGGAGGGATTTGCCTTCGTCAGCGATATCTTCGAGATATAGCTTAAGTGCAGATTTGATGTCTTTTTTGGCTTCTGCCTCAGACTTCCCTGTACCATACACACCGGGGAGGTCAGGTATGTACGCCCACCACTTTTTACCTTCCTGAACCAATACGATAGGATACGTTAATTTCATATGTCCTCCTGCTTATTGTTATTATACCAGAGAGAACAAAAACAAGAATAAGCACCTTTTCTTACGGCGGGCATTTGGCACAGACTGATGTAAATAAGGCTGTGCTGAGGTATCTGTCTCCCCTGTCAGGAAGGATAACAACAATCGTCCCTTCTTTCATCTCTTTGGCCTTCTGAATCGCTCCCCACATTGCAGCTCCGCTGCTCATGCCTACGAAAAGCCCTTCTTTAACAGCAAGCAGGCGAGTTGTATCAAATGCATCATCGTCATTCACATTCAGCTTTTCATCAAGCACAGACGGATTGAATATCTTTGGCACAATGGATTCAGTCATGTTCTTTAATCCCTGTATCCTGTGGCCTAAAAGCGGCTCGACGCCTACTATCTTTATATTCTTGTTAAATTCCTTAAGCCTCCTGCTTACACCCATTAAGGTTCCTGTCGTTCCCATTCCTGAAACAAAGACATCAATATCGCCTTTTGTCTGGTCTATTATCTCCTTGCCTGTTGTTTCATAATGGGCCTTTATATTCGCAGAGTTATCAAACTGGTTGGGCATAAAATAGCTCTCTTTATCTTCTTCGAATATATTACGTGCAAGCCTTATTGCACCGTCTGTCCCCTCTTTGCCGGGACTTAGAACAAGTTCTGCTCCGAATGCCTCAAGTACTTTGCGCCTTTCAAGGCTCACGCACTCAGGCATCACAAGCTTGACCCTAAAGCCCTTTGCAGTGCCTACCATTGCAAGGCCTATTCCGGTGTTGCCTGATGTTGCCTCGAGTATGACAGTGCCGTTATTAAGCAGGCCTGCCTTTTCAGCCTCTTCTACCATGTAATATGCAATCCTGTCCTTAACAGAACCGCCCGGATTGTTGCCCTCAAGCTTTGCTAATATCCTGACCTTTGGGTTGGGATTTACCTTATCAAGCCTTGCTAAGGGAGTATTGCCTATGCAGTCGAGAATGCCCATTGATTATCCTTTTGCCAAATCAAATGCCTCATGCAGAACCCTTACTGCAAGCTCTGTATATTTTGCGTCAATAACGCATGAGACCTTTATCTCTGATGTGCTTATCATCATGATGTTTATCCCGTGCTTTGCGAGGGTCTCGAACATCTTGGCTGCAACGCCTGAATGGGTCCTCATACCAACGCCCACGACAGAGACCTTAGCAATGTCTTCCCTCATATCAACTTTTTTTGCACCAAGTTCTTTTGAGATATCCTCTGTTATATTCAGCGCCTTTTTGCTGTCTGTCTTAGGCACGGTGAAAGATATATCAGTGGCCTTTCCGTCACTGCCGACATTCTGCACAATCATGTCAACAACAACATTCGCATTGGCAATGGCATTGAATATCTTTGCGGCAATGCCCGGCTTGTCAGGAACAGACATGATAGTAAGCTTCACCTGATTCTTGTCATAGGCAACACCTGACACAACAACCTTTTCCATTTCCTCATCCTCCTTAGTAACCAGTGTTCCGGGATTATCATTAAAGCTTGACCTTACAACAACAGGCACGCTGTATTTCATTGCGAATTCAACAGACCTTGTCTGCAATACCTTTGCGCCCAGACTTGCAAGCTCAAGCATTTCTTCATAGGATATTTTTTGCAGTTTCCTTGCCTCAGGCACTATGTTCGGGTCTGTCGTATATACGCCGTCAACATCAGTGTATATCTCGCAGAGGTCGGCATCCAGGGCAGAGGCTATCGCAACTGCCGAGAGGTCTGAGCCTCCCCTTCCAAGCGTGGTCACATCAGTGCCCCCTTCTGTTATACCCTGAAAACCTGCGACCACAACAACATATCCGTCATTAAGGGCTTTTTTTGCCCTGTCGCCTGTTATCTTTTCTATCTTGGCCTTTGTATGCACATTGTCAGTTATAATACCCATCTGTCTCCCTGTCAATGAGATTGCCCTTAAACCAAGCTCTTCCACTGCGATAGCTGTAAGAGCGCTCGTAACCCTCTCGCCTGAGGAAAGAAGCATGTCCAGCTCGCGCTCATTCGGGGAAGATGCGATCTGATTTGCAAGGTTTATCAGCTTGTCTGTCTCGCCTGACATGGCAGAGACAACAACCGCGACCTTGTGCCCTTGTTTCGCTGTCCTTACAACCCGCTCTGCAACTGCCTTAATCCTCTCAGTGTTTGCAACAGAGGTTCCGCCGTACTTCTGAACTATCAGTGCCATGTCTTTCTCACCTCAAAATCTGGAATGAATGAAATAATCCATCAGTTTATATCCTTCTTCAACAACCATTATGTCTTTTCTTTGAAGAATGGACTCATCGAATGTTACGCCCTCGTTCTTCTTTCTCTTCTTATTGTCGAATATCACAAAAGGGACCGGCTCATCCGTATGCGTCCTCAGTTCAATCGGCGTTGGGTGGTCAGGCATCAATAATATCCTGTACTCTTCAAAAGGCCTTACCCCGCGCATAACAGTACCGACAACAAGCGCATCAAAATCCTCTATTGCCTTGATCTTGTCCTTATAATTTCCGGTGTGGCCGGCCTCGTCAGGGGCCTCGACATGTATATAAACAAAATCTACCTTTTCAAGGGCCTTCAGGGAATATTCAGCCTTTCCTATATAATTGGTATCAAGCCAGCCTGTCACGCCAGGGACTTGCAATATCTCAAAGCCTGCGTAAATACCGAGCCCTTTTGTAAGGTCAACTGCTGAGACTAAGGCGCCACTGATTGCGTATTTATCTTTAAACGTTGGCAGAGAGGTTTTTTTCCCCTGGCCCCAGAGCCATATGCTGTTTGCAGGATTCTTGCCAATATTTATCCTGTCTTTATTAATCTGATGGCTCTCAAGTATTCCAACAGACCTCATCATAAGATCCCGCAGTACATTATCTCCTTTTCCCAAAGGCAGATAGCCTGACACGTTTTTACCGAGTATGTCATGCGGCGGAGAGCATTCAACATCCAATGCGCCTCCTGACCAAACCATGAGGTGCCTGTAGCTTACGCCGGGATAAAACTTTATATCAGAGGAACCCAGTTCTTTGCCCACATCTTTTATAAGAACACTTGCCTCTTCTGTTGTTATATGGCCGCTGCTGTAGTCTTCCATCACTGCCTGTGTCTTATCCTTATTGAACTTCAATGTAACGAGATTGCACCTGTACGCAACATCATTGTCATTGAGTTCAACCCCTATGCTTGCAGCCTCAAGCGGAGCCCTTCCGGAATAGAATTCTTTTGGATTGTATCCGAGTATGCTCAGATTAGCCACATCAGAGCCAGGATGAAGCCCCTCTGGCACTGTCCTTACTTTGCCCACGATTCCCTCAGAGGCTAGCTTATCCATATTAGGAGTGAATGCCTGCTGCAAAGGCGTCTTGCCGCCAAGCTCTTTTATGGGCCTGTCAGCCATGCCGTCGCCAATGATTACTATATACTTCATTTGATTATCGATACCTCGATGGATATAATAATAGTAATTATCTCTTTATTAAATTATGCCTTCAAGGGCCCTTTCGACTTCATTTATCTCTGCCTTTACCTTTACAGGCTCTTTCGATATCCTGAAGACAGTATCAGGGTCTTTAAGACCGTGTCCTGTCAGCGTGCACACCACGCTGTCGCCGGGATTGAAATAACCTTCTTTGTATAATTTCATTACGCCGGCCAATGAAGCTGCTGATGCCGGCTCGCAGAATATACCTTCTGTTGATGCTATTAGACTGTATGCCTTTAATATCTCATCATCTGTCACAGCGTCTATCCTTCCGCCGGATTCATCCCTTGCAGCAACAGCGCCTTTCCAGCTTGCAGGATTTCCTATCCTGATCGCAGTTGCTATTGTCTCAGGGTGTTCTATCGGATGGCCCTTAACAATCGGCGCTGCGCCTGCTGCCTGAAACCCGAGCATCACAGGGAGGGAAGATATCCTTCCGTTTTTCCTGAATTCATTATATCCCTTCCAGTACGCAGTGATATTCCCTGCGTTTCCAACTGGCAGGGCATGGTATTTAGGAACAAACCCCAGCTGTTCGCATATCTCGAATGCCCCTGTCTTCTGGCCTTCAAGCCTGAAGGGATTGATGGAATTAACAAGAGTAATAGAATGTTTCTGGACCAATGCCTTAACTATGTCTAACGCCTCGTCAAAATTTCCCTCTATCTGCAGAACATGCGCGCCGTGAACCAATGCCTGCACAAGCTTGCCTAGTGCGATCTTGCCCTGCGGGATTAAGACGATTGATTTTATCCCGGCCCTTGAAGCATAGGCTGCTGCAGATGCAGAAGTATTGCCTGTTGATGCGCATATAACTGCCTTTGAGCCTGCCTCAACAGCCTTTGATAAGGCAAGGGTCATCCCCCTGTCTTTAAAAGAGCCTGTAGGATGTGCGCCTTCGAATTTAAAATAAAGCTCCAGGTCTATTCCCTTTTTCTTTAAGTTTTTAGCCTCAATCAGAGGGGTATTTCCTTCTTTAAGGGTAATAATCGGTGTTGTGCTTGTTACAGGAAGAAACTCTCTGTATTCTTCAATAATACCTCGCCATGCCGTGCTTTGGACTTTGTGATTTACATTCTGCATTATTCTATGACATCCCCTTCCACGAGTTCGACCTCAACCCCCTGCTCTCTTAAATACTTTATGCCCTTTTCAAGGTTTTCATCAGTCCCCTCAAGTTCAAGAACCATCTCGCCCACAGTCTCTGTAACCCTGGCCCTTCTGATGTTTGGCATAACATCAAATCTCTTGGCCATAGTGAATATTACCGGCTCTTTGATGAGACGCTGGGGAAAGGTTAACTTAACACGTTTTTTCATAAAACCTCCTTTTATCAATTCCGATATCAGGCAAACTCATAATTTTCTAACAAATACCGCCTGCAATGGCAGGGACGATCGAGACCTCATCTCCGTCTTTTACATTTGTATTTTCTGCACTCAAAAACCTGATGTCTTCCTCATTTACATAAATATTTACAAACCTTCTTATCTTACCTCCCTCAGATATCCTCTCGCCAAGGCCGGGAAATTTTTTATCAAGGTCAGTGACAAGATCAATTATCGTGCCTGGAGCGCCGTCTACTTCTTCCTTTCCCTGCGTGAGTCTCTGAAGCGGTGTCGGGATCCTAACCTTAACAGCCATTATTTACCTCCTTTAATCAGTGTCTGTGTTCAGTATCTGTGTCAGTTAAAAAAAACTGACACTAACCGCTGCCACTGTCACTTAATTTTTTTAAGCACCTCTTCAAAAGATGCAAGATTTGGTTTTATATAATGAGGCGATACTGTATGGCCTGTAAGCGCCTCCTGTGTCTTAAGCCCGTTGCCTGTAATGCACATGACAGTGGTCCCGTCTCTCGAGATCTTCCCTGATTCTATGAGCTTCTTTGTGCAAGCCAATGTCACACCGCCGGCAGTCTCAGCAAATATCCCTTCTTCCCTTGCGAGCATTTTCATCGCCTCTATTATCTCTTCGTCAGATGCGTCTTCGCCGTATCCGCCTGTTTCTCTCACGACCTGCAATGCGTAAAATCCGTCTGCAGGGTTTCCTATTGCCAGTGACTTTGCGATAGTGTTCGGCTTAACAGGCCTTATAACATCCGTATCCTGCTTAATGGCAGCAGATATCGGGGAACAGCCTGTTGGCTGAGATGCAAATACCTTGGTATTTAATTCCTTGATTATCCCTATGGTCTTGAATTCCTTGAATGCCTTCCATACCTTAGTAAGCAGAGATCCGCTTGCGCACGGCACAACAACATTATCAGGCGCCTTCCAGCCAAGCTGTTCTATTATCTCAAAGCCCTGAGACTTGGAGCCTTCTGCATAAAAAGGCCGGATATTTATATTCACGAATGCCCATTTATATTTATTAGCTATTTCACTGCAGAGCCTGTTCACCTCATCATAATTACCGTCTACTGCGACCACATTAGGCTCATACACAAGCGAGGCAACGATCTTGCTCTGTTCTAATGTTGCTGGGATGAAAACGAATCTCTTAAATCCTGCCTTGGCCCCATGAGCCGAAACAGAATGTGCAAGGTTGCCGGTTGAAGCGCATGCCACTGTATCAAAACCAAACTCCTTTGCCTTTGTAAGGGCAACTGCTACGACCCTGTCCTTGAATGAGAGGGTTGGATGGGCTACTGTATCGTCCTTTATGTACAGCTCATTTACGCCAAGCTTTTTCGCCAGATTGTCTGCTTTTATTAATGGGGTAAATCCTGATTTCAGGCCGACCTGGGGCTCGCCGTCTATGGGCATAAGTTCTTTATAGCGCCAGAGGCTTGCGTCTCTTTTTTCGATGGCCTTTTTGGTCAGTGCTTTCTTGATTCCTTTGTAATCATAAATGACTTCCAAAGGACCAAAGCAAAACTCACAGACATATATAGGATCAACAGGGTATTCCCTGCCGCATTCTCTGCATTTAAGACCGCTTACAAATCCCATATCCACCTCCTGCTTTATATTAAATAAGACATATATTTTACTCTAAATACTCAG
>CAZBSJ010000094.1:0-6786 GCA_964494165.1 uncultured Nitrospiraceae bacterium | reverse complement strand
AGTCGGTGCTTCCGCGCCTCATTTGGGTCGTTGTGAGGAAATATGAAAGAAAATAAAGCCGGAATGAAAATTTCATGGGGAGCAGTTGCTCTCGGCACCATCACGCTTATTATGGGCGGCGTTTTGATTATTCAAGGGATTGAAGCATATAAGACCGGAACGATTATCCCACAGACAAGGAAATCAGGACCTATGACTGGGTTGCAATCAATTGTCGCTGGGACTCTTGCAGTCTGTGTGGGATTAGCTTTTTTGGGAAATGAAGTGGTGAAAATAATAAGACGAAAAAGACAATTACAAACAAAAAAATAAGGACAAGAACAATTTCGTCAATTCCTGAAACGTGCCAGCTAATCTAGAAATAAGAAAAAATGGAATAATTTAAAGCCCTAAATCCAAAAACATCTTTGGGGATGTTATTTTCAGTTTGTTTAATCCTTTTGATTTAAGCTTTTGTGGCGGGATTTCAAGAAGGTCTTTATCTCCTGTTAAAAGAAAGTCTGCTCTTGCTTTAAGGCACAGATTTAAATAAGCATTATCTTTTTTGTCTCTTGAAATCTCTATTTTTTTCACAGGTCGGATCTCTTTGGAATTAGAAATCAGGCTCAGAACAATAGACCGAAGCCGCCTGATCTTGACCCTGCCAAGCTTGTCTTCAAGTTCGTTGAGAAGGGTTAACAGCTCAAGTTTAATCTCAGGCGAGATATAAACATCACATGTCCATAACGCCTTCAGAAAGGCTTTTCTTGGTATGCCTCCGAACAGGGCTGATACAATAACATTGGCATCAACTACTGCCTTAGGCATATACCTTTTCTCTTACCTTTTCAAGCATCTTCAGGACATCAGGTTCTTTTATCCCGCTTTCAGTAAGCAATGCCTCTGCCTCTTCAAGCAATGCCTCTGCAACTGCCTTCTTATCCTTAAAGGGAATAATCAAACCAACCGGCTTGCCACGTCTGGTGATTATTACCCTCTCTCCTTTTTCCACATCATCCCTGAGAAGCTTTGTAGCAGAGGAGCTGAACTCGCGCACATTAACAAACTTCATGGTTGCCTCCTTAAAATGTTAGTACAATTATACTAACATATTTTACTTATGGAATGCATTTGGAAACTTTGACGACAGAATGTTAACGGAAATGATTTTTTCTTTTTTCAAAACGCTAAAAAACGATTTTGTAAATATGTATGTTAGTGAATTTACTGAAAAAGAATTGAATGATATAACGGAATTTTATCAGACGCCGACCGGCAAAAAAACGATAGAAAAAATGCCTGCGCTGATGGCAAAAGGAGCGCAGATAGGCGAGGAAAAAGTAAGGCAAAATCTTCCTGAATTACAGGAGATGATCAGGGCAGAGGCTGAAAAAATCCAGCAACAGAAGGAAGCAGAAAAGAATAAGTAGTGTAAAGTGGTTTAAATTGACTTTAAATCCTTTGCTAATCTATACTTAAATTAACCCTTGGGGGAGGCTGAAAGCCTGAGAGTCTTTCAAAAAGAGAGAGACCCCTTGAACCTGATACGGATAATTCCGGCGTAGGGATTAGGGATAGAGTTAAAGGCAACCGTATCCCAATAAGGGGTGCGGTTTTTGTTTTTATGAGATTCATAGTTAACGGGGAACAACTTGATTCAAATGCCTATACGGTTAAGGAGCTTCTTAATGAGCTAAATATCGAACCGGGCCGTGTTGCTGTTGAGGTGAATCTCGCAATTATCCGGAAGGCTGATTATGAAAGTCACAAGCTTAATGAAGGAGACAGCGTGGAGATAGTGAATTTTGTAGGAGGCGGAGAAGATAAAATATTCAGACATTGCTCAAAAAATTTATTTAACTCGATAGATATTTAATTTATCTTGTATTCTTATTCTACAAAAGTTTTATTAATAATCGTTGAGCGGGAACAGAGGTATCGAAAAATAAATTTTTTCGCAACATCTGAATATTCGAAAAGAGAATTTACAGGAGGGAACATGGAAGACAAGTTGATAATTAAAGGCATTGAATTCAAATCACGCCTCTGGGTTGGTACAGGTAAGTATAAAGATTTTGAAGAGACAAGGAAGGCGATTGAGGCATCAGGCGCTGATGTTGTGACTGTTGCGGTGAGAAGGGTAAATATCATTGACAGGAAATCAGAGAACCTCCTTGATTTTATTGATCCGAAAAAATACAAAATATTGCCGAATACAGCGGGTTGTTACACTGTTGAAGATGCTCTCAGATATTCACGGCTGGCAAGGGAGGCAGGGATATCTGACCTCGTTAAGCTTGAGGTTATAGGCGATGAAAAAACTTTGTTCCCAGATGTGTGCGGGCTTTTGAAGGCAACCGAGATACTGGCTAAGGAGGGTTTTATAGTTTTTCCTTATACAAATGATGATCCTATTATGGCAAAAAGGCTTGTTGATGCTGGCGCGGTTGCTGTGATGCCTCTGGCAGCCCCTATTGGTTCAGGCCTTGGCATCAGGAATCCGTATAACTTAAAGATTATACTCGAACAGGCTACTGTTCCGGTTATAGTGGATGCTGGTGTAGGCACTGCCTCTGATGTTGCGGTTGCAATGGAGCTTGGCTGTGACGGCGTGCTTTTAAATACTGCGATAGCAGGAGCAAAAGATCCGATTGCAATGGCATCTGCCATGAAGCATGGGGTAATTGCTGGCAGACTTGCATATAAGGCAGGCAGGATTCCGAAGAAGTTGTATGCAACTGCGAGCAGTCCGATAGAAGGAATGCTTTAATGAATAGACAGGATATAGCATTCTCGCTCATTCCCTGCCTGCCGGCAGGCAGGTCGGCCTCCGTTCTCCGAGGTTTTGCCCGCTAGAAATTTAATGTTCACTTTAGGAATTGCTGGCAAAAAAACCGCTCGAATACTTTATCCTGTCTGTGATAAAACAGAAATGGCAGCGGTGATAGACTTTCGATTGTATGTGATAACTGACAGAAAACTGTTTGCTGACAGTTCTTCGATGATTATTGCAATCGAAAATGCATTGAAGGGAGGGGTGAAGGCAGTCCAGCTAAGAGAAAAGGATTTAGGCACAAGAGAGTTGTTGGATATGGCGTATAAGATGAGAGAATTGACAGAGCGCTATAGTGCCAAGTTATTCATCAATGACAGGGCAGACATAGCGATTGCTGTTGATGCAGATGGTGTGCATTTAGGCCAGCAAAGCATGCCTGCTTTGGCTGTCAGGAGAATTGCTAAGGAAAATTTTTTCATAGGGGTATCTACCCATAATATAAATGAGGCTAAGAAGGCGGAGGAGGAGGGCGCTGATTTTGTAACATTGGGCCCGATATATGAAACGCCGTCAAAGCTTAAGTATGGTAAACCTATAGGCGTAGATATTATAAAAAAAGTTAAGGCAGAGGTTTCTATCCCAGTTTTTGCAATAGGCGGCATTAAAGAAAATAAGTTAAAAGAAGTTATTGATGCAGGGGCTGATGGGGCGGCTTTGATAAGTGGCATTTTGGGAGAAAAAGATGTAACGTCAGCATCTGAAAACTATATTAAGAGGATCATTTAGTGATTTATTGGCAGTAAATAATTAAAGGAGAAGCTTGTGACAAGAATAGAACTGGCAAAGAAGGGAACGATAACCGATGAAGTAAAATTTGTTGCCTCAGCAGAAGGGCTTACGCCTGAACAGCTGTCCTCAGATATGGCGTTGGGAGTAAGCGTTATCCCTATAAATAAAAACCATAAGATATCTCCCATCGGCATAGGCAGGAACATGCGCACTAAGATCAATGCGAATATCGGCACCTCAAAAGACAGAGTTTCGATAGATGAAGAAGCAGATAAGCTTGAGGTGCTTGTCAAGTACGGAGCTGATGCTGTAATGGATTTGTCAACAGGAGGCCCGATAAAGGACCTCCGCGCAATGATGATGAAAAACTCTCCGATTGCTATAGGGACAGTTCCTATTTATGAAGCGGCAGTTCGTGCTGCAGAGAATAAAGGCTCTATAGCCAGGATGACGGCTGATGATTTATTTAAGGTTATAGAAGAGCATGCTTCTGAGGGCGTTGATTTTATTACAGTACATTCCGGGCTTACGCTGAAGACTGTTGAGAGGTTGAAGAAAGAAGGCAGGATTCTCGATATCGTTAGCAGGGGCGGCTCTTTTCTCCTTGAATGGATGATATACAATGAGAAGGAAAATCCCCTCTATGAGCAGTACGGCAGGCTTATTGAGATTGCGTATAAATATGACATGACGTTAAGTCTGGGCGACGGGATGCGTCCCGGCTGTCTTGCTGACGCAACAGACAGGACCCAGATAGAAGAACTTCTAACGCTCGGTGAATTGCAGGACATAGCTGTTGAGAATAACGTGCAGGTAATTATTGAAGGGCCGGGACATGTGCCTTTAAACCAGGTTGAACTGAATGTAAGGCTTGAAAAAGAGATATGCAAAGGAGCCCCTTTTTATGTTCTTGGGCCTCTGGTTACTGATATAGGAATGGGCTATGACCATATTACAGCTGCAATAGGAGGCGCCATTGCCGGTGCTGCAGGGGCAGATTTCCTATGTTATGTCACGCCGTCTGAACATATAAGGCTTCCATCCATCGAAGACGTTAAGGAAGGTGTGATTGTCTCAAAGCTCGCTGCTCATGCCGCTGATATCGCAAAAGGCATAAAAGGAGCCATGGACAAAGATATTCAGATGGCAAAATGCAGGAAGGCTTTGGACTGGAACGGCCAGATTGCATTAAGCCTTAATCCCGAGAAGGTAAAGGCATGGCGTGCAGAAATCCCTCCTACAGAGAGCGAAGTATGCAGCATGTGCGGAGAGTTCTGCGCTATAAGGACGGTTGAAAGGGCATTGAAGAAAAAGTGAACAACAGCCGCTATAGAGCTTCCTTATTTAATCAATGAACAGCAATAATCAGTAAGGCTTTTTACCTTAAGCTTGAACTTTGAGTTTTCCGGTACCTCAAATGATCCGCTGCCTTTGATGGTCTTCCAGTTCTTTTCATCGGGAAGCAGCACCTCAAGCTCACCAGAAAGAATCTCCATGATTTCCTTATCACAGGTGTTGAATTCATACTCACCGGGCACCATTACACCAAGCGTCTTCTTTGAACCATCATTAAAAAGGATCGTCCTGCTTGTCACTTTTCCATCAAAGTAAATATTTGCTTTTTTGACAACCGTTACTCCCTTGAACTCAGACATATATTAAAACCTCCAAAAGTTAGTATACAAATATAGCACAAAAGTTTGTCGGCTTTGTTAGAGAGGTTCTGTACATTTGTTATGGTAAAGGGCAAATTTAAATTTCATGAAGAGTCGAAAAGCCTTGCCCACTCATCAAAACGTTTAAGTTTGTCCTCTCCGAATTTCTCAATAAATTCCCTGATCTTTTGAATTGGTTTCTCTTTCAAAGGATCATTATCTTTTGAGAAGAATTTGTCTGCAAAGCATATTATCTGTTCTTCGATAGTTATCGGCAGCATATCTCGTTTAGGTAATGGCAGGCTGTTTTCTTCAATATCTCTCACCGTTAACCCGACACCCACATGGTTTTCGCAGACCATTGCATGTTTGGGCAATCCTTCGCTTTCCAATAACTCTTTTCCCAGATAACCATGGCAGATATAAGGCTTATTTCCATAACAGCCGAGCTGCGGAGCATTAGTAAGAAATATTCCAATATCATGGAGCATTGTAGCTTCTTCAATGAATTTCATGTCCGGATTAAGGTGCTTTACTTTATTGGCAATGTAAACAGCTTTCTGTGCAACCATTTTGCTGTGAGGGACAAGAAAGAGGTATGCCTTTGTTCCGGGTTTGTAATATTTCTCAATTATCTTTATCGGATCCACGGATTATTTTAGCAGATTTATGAACGAGTATTTTATGCCTGGTGAAATGCGATTGGCACTACCCTATCATGTATTAAAAAGTTTGAATCGACAAGGCCTTTTCCGTTATCATAGTGCCTATGAAAATATTGGTTACCGGCGGCGCAGGATTTATTGCCTCTCATATAGTAGATGCATATATCAATGAAGGACATGATGTTTATATTATTGATAATCTTTCAACTGGACGAAGAGAAAATATTAATCCTAAAGCCCGTTTTTATCATGCAGACATACGCAATGATTTATCCTCCTTAATAAAGGAAATTAAGCCTGAGATCATCAATCATCATGCTGCACAGATTGATGTCAGGGCGTCTGTTGAGAATCCTGCCTTTGATGCCGAAGCTAATATTATTGGCACGCTTAATATCATTGAAGCGGGAATGAAAAATGGGCTAAAAAAGTTCATTTTTGCCTCCTCAGGGGGTGCAATCTATGGGGAACAAGACTATTTTCCTGCAGATGAACTGCACCCTGTAAGACCGGTGAGCCCTTATGGAATCTCGAAGCTTGCCGCAGAAAAATATCTTTACTATTATAAATATAATTTTGGACTTGATTACATTGCCTTGCGATACTCTAATGTTTATGGACCAAGGCAGAACCATCTTGGCGAGGCCGGGGTTGTCGCGATATTTACACACAAGCTTATCAGGGGCGGCCAGCCGGTGATTAATGGCGACGGCAAACAGACGAGGGACTACGTATATGTGATTGATGTGGTTAAAGCCAATGTTAAGGCATTGGAGACAAATATATCCGGTGAATTCAATGTAGCCACAGAAATAGAAACCTCAGTCAATGAACTTTTTGATAGACTTGTTAAGGCATCAGGAGGCAGCGTAAAGGCAGCACATTGCCCAGCGAAGAAGGGCGAACAGCAGCGATCATGTCT
>CAZBSJ010000093.1:0-6803 GCA_964494165.1 uncultured Nitrospiraceae bacterium | reverse complement strand
TTCACAGAATTGCATTAACAGCAGACTCATTCAAAAAGACTATCATCCACAGAGACTTCCAGTCCCAGAACATAATGATAACTAAAAGAATCCCCAGACTTATTGATTACCAGGGGATGAGAATCGGCCCGCCTGCCTATGATATTGCATCGATATTATGGGATCCATATTACCGGATAGAAGACAGAATTAGAGACCGGATATTGAAGCATTATTTAGCTAAGACTAAAAATATAATAAACATGGATGAAAAAGAATTCATAAACGCCCTTGTTTTATGCAGGCTTCAAAGACATATGCAGGCATTAGGGGCTTACGGTTTTCTTTCTTCTGTTAAGGAGAAAAAATACTTCCTAAAGCATGTGCCCGAGGCATTAAGACTTCTAAAAGAAGATATTCTTGGCGTAAGAACTAAATATCCTGAATTAAATGGACTAATAGCACAGTTATAGTTTTATAAAATCTAACAGGACACTTAGGTATTCAGCCTCAGCATATTGAACTCTTTAAGATTATCTATCAAAGTTTCTTCTGAGATAGCGCCGACCTCAACCAAAGCCTCGCCAAAGAATATGTAAGTGTCATTCTGTTCAACTATAAGCTCTCCAAGCTGTTGTTCAGTAAGAAAACCCTCTTTGACAGCAACCTCTCCGAACTTGTCAAATGAGTCTTCCTGAAGTATAAGCAGCCTCTGTATATCATCCTCGGTAAGCCATCCTTTTTCCTTTGCTATCTCACCTATTTTCTTGTTGTTTTTCTGCTGGAAAAGCCTGGCTTCTAAAATATCAAGTGCGGTTATTAACCCCTTTCCAAGGAGAAATTCTCCAAATTTCAATTGGCCTTGCATTACAGCATAATTATATCATTTTTTGTTTTTTACTATAAGTTACAGGTATCCAAAACTTATGTAAGCATCTTCTAAGTTGCATGATTGCGAATCTTTTTAGTAAACTTGCGAACGAGAATTTAAACAATACATGCTGTTTTGGATAGATTCATTCCGTGAATTTAACCAACTCTAATCATGGCCTATCTGATCTAAATCTATCAATCGTTGCTATTGACAACTCTCAACATCAATACTTAGAGTTAAATAACCATGTCATTATTGGATAAAACAAAGAAAACAATCAAAAAATACTCCATGCTCTATGAGGGAGATAAAGTACTGGTCGGTCTCTCCGGAGGGCCAGACTCGGTCTGTCTCCTTCACTTGCTAAATCAAATTAAAAAAGAATACAAGCTCACCCTTCATGCCCTCTATATTGACCATGGGCTAAGGCCTGATGAAATACCACGAGAGATAGAGTTCTGCAGAAATCTTTGCAATAATCTTGAAATTGCATTTATCTCCCGGTCAATAAATGTAAAGGCCTATGCCTAAGAGCACGGTATTAATAAGCAGGAGGCAGCGCGGGAATTAAGATATAAGACATTCGAGGAAGTTGCCTTTGAAGTTGGCGCACATAAGATTGCACTTGCACATAATGCTGATGACCAGGCAGAGACTTTCTTCATGAGAATACTTCGTGGCTCAGGACAAAAAGGGCTCTCAGGAATACCAACTGTTAGGGGAAAGATAATCAGGCCTTTAATAGAGACTGAGAGGAAAGAGATAGAAGAATATCTCGATAAATTATCTCAAACAAGTATCGTAGACTCATCAAATCTTAAGGCAGATTATTTCAGAAACTGGCTCAGACTCTCTGTCATGCCTGATTTCAAAAAACAAAATCCTGAACTGGTAAAAACAATAAGCAGGGTAAGCGAGATTATCAGGGAGGAAGACAATTATCTCGAGCTGATTGTCACAAAAACTCTGATGAAACTTATCCCTAAAAAAACTGATAAGATGATCGAGCTGTTTCTGGTCCCGCTTGAAACAATGGATAAGGTTATTCTTAGAAGGGTTCTCCGGAGGGCAATAGATGCTGTAAAAGGCTTGAGAGGTATCAGTTTTATTCATATTGAGGACATCATTGAACTAATAAGAAACAGACAGTCGGGAGACAGGATTTATCTTCCAAAAGGCATAAGAGTCATCAAAGGATATTCAACGCTGGCCATCACATCCGAACTTCCAGTAAAACTTGGAATCAATAACCTTAATGTACCAGGAGAACTTATTTTAAAAGAGGCGGGTTTGATGTTAAAAGCAGATTTTAAAGAGATGCTGGATAAAGTAGACGGAAAATCTGTGATAGCGCTCGATGCGGATAAAATAAAAACGCCTCTCATTGTAAGAGCCAGGCAAAATGGAGATTTTTTTTATCCCTCTGGTTTTGGGAAAAGAAAAAAGCTTCAGGACTTTTTTGTTGACGAAAAGATTCCAAGGGATGAGCGCGACAGGATTCCGATTGTTTTGTCAGGAGAAGACATAGTCTGGATAGCAGGTTATAGAAGTGACGAGAGGTTCAAAGTGACTGGAGATACTAAGAAAATATTGCTGCTTGAGTCAAAGATTCTGAAATAAGCGTTACTTATAGGGAAGACTGTCTCATAATTTTTGTAATCGACAAACAATCAGATGTCATACCTTAGTGGCTTACATGACTAAGGTTTTAAAACTTACCCCTCAAAACGTTTTTCTTTAAGGTGTCGTATAAAAATTCTTCGCCAGCCTCCCCTATCCGCTTAATCCAATAATTGTGCATGATTCTTTAAAATCTGTTATATTTTATAGTTAAGATTTAGGAATGGAGGATTTACAAAAAGTAAATGGTAAGAGTTCGCTTTGCGCCAAGTCCAACAGGCCATCTTCATATAGGCGGTGCTAGGACAGCGCTTTTCAATTATCTGTATGCAAGGCATAACAGCGGGAAGTTCATCCTCAGGATAGAGGACACTGACAGAACCCGCTCGACTGAAGAATACATCGAGGCGATTATCGAGGGAATGAAGTGGCTTAATCTCGACTGGGATGAGGGGCCTTTCAGGCAGACAGACAGATTCGATGTTTACAAGGAATATATTGGTAAACTTATTAAGGAAGGCAAGGCATATCACTGCAGCTGTTCCCCTGAAGAACTTGAACAACGGAGAAAAGACGCCCTTGCTCAGGGAAAAACTCCCAAGTATGACGGAAGATGCAGGGATAAAGAAAAGAGTCAAGGTGCGGTAAGATTCAAGATGCCACAGCAAGGCCAGACTGTTGTTGATGATTTGATAAGGGGCAAAATTGTATTTGAAAATGATCAGCTCGATGACCTTATTATCATGCGCTCTGATGGAACTCCGACATATAACTTCACTGTTGTCGTTGATGACGTAGACATGAAGATAACCCATGTAATAAGAGGAGATGACCATCTGAATAACACACCAAAGCAGATACATATCTACAAAGCACTGGGATACGAGATACCCCAATTCGCCCATCTACCCATGATACTAGGCTCTGATAAGGCAAGGCTTAGCAAAAGACACGGTGCAACCTCTGTCATGGCATATAAAGAGATGGGATATCTTCCCGGAGCCCTCGTTAATTACCTTGTCCGCCTTGGATGGTCGTATAGAGATCAGGAAGTTTTTACAAAGGAAGAACTCATAAAATATTTTTCCTTCGAAAACATCGGGAAATCATCTGCCGTCTTTAACCCTGAAAAACTGCTCTGGCTTAACAGCCAGCACATCATCAAATCAGACCCTAATGAAATTTCAGAGCTTGTTATGCCTTTTCTTGAAACTGCAGGCATTATTCAGAAAGGACAGGAGATAGACAAAGAATGGCTGTCTAAGGCAATAAAAACACTTCAGGAGCGTGCAAAGACACTTATTGAGCTTGCAAATTCTTTAAGGTATTACATATCAGAAGATATTCAGTACGATGAAAAGGCAAAGGCAAAATTTCTGAATGAGAAGTCCCGAGATCTGCTGGTTGAGCTGAAGCAAAACATTGAATTGCTAACTGACTTTTCTCACACCGAACTTGAAAGTATCTTCAAGTCGATCGTTGATAAGCACGGCATAAAACTCGGCGCATTAGCCCAGCCTGTCAGAGTTGCTTTGACCGGAGGCACAGAAAGCCCCGGCATTTTCGAGGTGATCGAGATTGTTGGAAAAGAAAAGACAATCAACAGACTTGAAAAAGCTATAAAATCAATCATATAAGTGTTCCTGTAATTTTCTACACAAAAAATCAGAGAGTTAAGACAATAAATATTGGGCATTGACAAATATTTAAATATTGCATATCCTATGTCCAGGAGGTGAGAATTATGGGAAAACTGATCGTTGAACTTCCGGATGAAATGCACAGCGAACTTAAGAAAAAAGCAGCCACAGACCACAAAACACTGAAAGATATTATAACAGAGCTCATAGATGAATATTTGTATTCGCCTGCTAAACCCTCCCCCTCTAAAAAGAAGACCGGCCTTTGCGGAAGTTGGTCTGATAAAAGGTCGGCTGACGAGATCATCAAAGACATAAAATCCAGCAGAAAATGGTTTACAGAAAGAAAAAATTAGAATGACCCGGTATATTCTCGACACTGATATTTGCATATACTGGCTGAAAGGCAATGAAAACATAGAAAAGTCCATCATAAGGAATGGACTTGAAAATATCTTTATTACTGTCATTACTGAATGCGAGCTGTTTTACGGCGCTTATAAATCAACAAACAGAGAAAAAAATCTTGAAATAATCGCAACATTGAAAAAAAAAATCAAAACATTACACACAGGCCACAATGTCTCAGAAATTTATGGCATGATAAAAGCTGAGTTAGAATCAAAAGGCAAAACACTTGATGATGCAGACTTGCTTATTGGAAGCATCGCTCTTTCGAACAATGCCTGTCTTGTAACGAATAATACTGAACACTTTAAAAGGATTACAGGTCTCAAAACAGAAAACTGGAAATAACTGTGAAATGAACATAGAAGAAAAGGATAAGCCTGTTGATTTCATCCGTGAAATCATAAAAGAAGACCAAAAGAATAACAAATACGACAGTCGTGTACATACTCGCTTTCCTCCTGAGCCGAACGGCTATCTCCACATCGGCCATGCAAAATCTATCTGCCTTAATTTCGGAATCGCCGAGGAATTCAAAGGCCTTTGCAATCTCCGTTTTGATGACACCAACCCGACAAAAGAAGAACAGGAATATGTGGATTCCATAAAAAAAGATGTCCACTGGCTCGGATTCGACTGGCAGGACCGGGAATATTATGCCTCAGATTATTTTGAAAAACTCTGCGAATTCGCAGTCGTCCTTATCAAAAAAGGAAAAGCCTATGTATGTGATCTGACAGCAGATGAGATCAGAGAATACCGCGGCACATTGACTGAGCCTGGAAAGGAAAGCCCTTATCGCAATCGCTCAGTTGAAGAAAATCTCGATCTCTTTGAGCGGATGCGCAAAGGAGAATTTCCTGACGGTTCCCGTACGCTCAGGGCAAGGATAGACATGAAATCAGGCAATATCAACATGCGTGACCCAGTCTTATACAGAATCCTTCACGCAGAGCATCACAGGACTGGCAATAAGTGGTGTATTTATCCGATGTATGACTGGGCGCACGGACAATGCGATTCGATCGAAAGAATTACACATTCGATCTGCACCCTTGAGTTTGAGGATCACCGCCCTCTTTATGACTGGTTTCTCGATGAGCTTGGCGCATACCATCCGCAGCAGATAGAGTTCGCACGTCTTAATCTTAGTCATACAGTCTTAAGCAAAAGAAAGCTTATCCAATTAGTGCAGGAAGGTCGCGTAAAAGGATGGGATGACCCCCGCATGCCCACCATATCAGGCATCAGAAGACGCGGATATACCCCTGAGGCAATAAGGAATTTTTGCGACAGGATTGGCGTTGCCAAACGCGAAAGCATGGTCGAGATGGCCCTGCTTGAGTACTGTATCAGAGAGGATTTGAATAAAAGGGCTCTTAGGGTTATGGCAGTCTTGCGGCCATTGAAGATAGTAATAACCAATTATCCTGAAGATAAGGATGAAGAACTTGACGCTATAAATAATCCTGAGGATGCATCCATGGGAACGCGAAAGGTACCTTTTTCTCGTGAGATTTATATAGAAAAAGATGATTTCCGCGAAAATCCCCCCAAAGAGTTCTTCCGTCTTGCACCCGGGAGGGAGGTAAGGCTTAGATATGCATACTATATAAAATGTACGGATGTAATAAAGGATAAAAACGGAGAGATAAAGGAACTTCACTGTACTTACGACCCTGCGACCCGCGGCGGGGACTCCCCTGATAAACGTAAGGTAAAGGCAACCCTTCATTGGGTGTCTGCAAAGCACGCACTCGAAGCAGAGATACGCCTTTATGATACCCTTTTTACAAAGCCTGTTCCAGGTGAAGATTCAGGAAATTTTATGACTGATTTAAATCCGGACTCATTGGAGATATTAAAATCATGCGCTGTTGAACCAAGCCTGAAGAATTCTAAGGTTGGCAACCGTTTTCAGTTTGAAAGGATGGGCTATTTCTGCGTTGACAGCGACTCAACTCCCGATAAGCTCGTATTTAACCGCACTGTAACTCTAAAAGACACCTGGGCAAAAATAGAAAAGAAAGCTACATCTAAGTAACAAGCTTATTTTTCTAAACTACTATTGACCCCAAAAATCCGACCATTGGCAGGCATGCATGAAGAAAAATCTTTACCAGTTCTCCTCGGCGAATCCGCCGAGGCGGACAACACCTTAATAATAATTAAAATACAAAACAAACTCATAATTCCATACAAGAATTTATTTTAGACAAACAAAAATGGACTCCCCAGTTCAATGAGGAAGTGCAACACTTGGAGATTCAGCCTGATGGTTG
>CAZBSJ010000092.1:2697-6867 GCA_964494165.1 uncultured Nitrospiraceae bacterium | reverse complement strand
CCTCCGGTTGAAACGCCGACATCCATTGCAGTCTTATCTTTAAGGTCTATATTAAAATGATTGATTGCTGCCTCTATCTTAAGTCCTCCTCTGCTTACATAGGGAATGTCCTCACCCTTAAGCTCTATGACTGCATCCTGATTAACGATTGCTCCGGCCTTTGTCGCAGGCATGCCGTTAATGAAGATCTTGCCTTCCATTATTAAGGCCTTTGCGCGATCTCTGCTGTCAGTTAGGCCTTTTGAGACGAGGATTTTGTCGAGACGGTCCTTCATATGATTGGTTTATTATAACAGACAGCTTTGATATGCCAACCCGGTTTTTAGTCTTTAATTGCTACAAAGACCAGATTGCTTAAATATAGTTATACTTAATTTTAAATGATTTTTATTATTTATGAGTGTGCTGAAGTATGATATATTACTGTCATAAATTTTATGAATAACCAGTTGATATGTTGATTGTTAGGCGGTGCGATTAATAATAAAGTAATAGAGATAAGTCTATACTAACATCAAAAAGTGTATTCAAATGAACGTGGTAATTAATAATGGCATTATAAAAAGAGGACAAACCACCCAATATACTATAATAATGGCATGAAACATTTGAGAGACCCAAAAGAACTAACGCCTGATGAAATAGAAGCAATTGAGAAGCAAAGCCTCAGGTCACTTTATACGGCGGCTTTTGATTTCGGTTTTGATGCCTTTGATATATTTGCCCAAAGTTCTGACGATCCGAAAGACATTGCCGAAGACATCACAAGAGAAATGTTGGATCGGCTTGGAGGATATCAAGTTCAACAAAGAATTCTTGGGAATGTTGATTACCGGAAAGCGCGATACATTATTCTTCCTGATTTTTCGGTTCGCCAAGCCCTTTTTGTTGACAGTAAGGCTGAAAAAAGTACGAGCAGCGCGACAATGCAAATGTCACAGCTTGCGCTTTCTGTTAGACAGGTTCGGGGCGGCAGTGAGATAGAGCAGCATGGCGACTTGCCGCCGGTATCTGTTCACGGGGGTCAGCAATTTATTACCACTACTCTTTTGGCCCATTACCACTATGAGGAGCAGAACAGCAAATATAATCTCAAGCAACTTACTCTTGCAGCAGTGCCAAATGGTATTCTCCAAGACCGTTACAATCCTAATGCGCATGATACAATATGGATAGTAGGGCGTAATGCTCCAACACGCGGAGAGGAATTCCGAGTGCGACTCAGTTTCCACCGTCTCAAACTAAAGGCGGTATGGCGCATACAAACAATAAATTATGAATCAACGATTCGTAAAATAGGGTCTAAATGGGATGAGTGAACCATTTATAAAATATGAGCCGGATCACATTTATTTGGGTGATGCTAGGAATCTGACTCAACACATTGATCCTAATACTATTACGCTAAGCGTATGGTCGCCACCTTACCATGTTGGCAAAGATTATGAACGCGATATGTCTTTCTTTGATTGGAAAAATCTATTGCGCCGAACGATAGAGGCACATGCAATTATCTTAAAGCCGGGAGCATTTCTTGCAATCAACATAGCAGATATCCTTTGTTTTAAAGATCCGGATATGCCTCGAATCATGGCTGAAAATGTTTCTCGTAGAAAACGGGGCGACATAACCCGTGAAATGGTTCTTGATGCGTGGGCAAAGTATCCAGAGCATAATCGCAGGCAGATCGCCGCTATTCTTGGTTGCAGTGAGCAAACAGTTGACCGTCGGTTGAAAGGAAACAACATTCGCGGTGGAAAATACGAAACTCAAACTCGCGTCCATCTTGTTGGCGGAATGCTTGAACAATACGCCCTGGACTGTGGGCTTTATTTATATGATCGTAGGGCATGGATTAAGGATGCGGCGTGGGAAAACTCTCGCTGGCATACTATGAGTTATAGAGCAGTTGATGAATTTGAATATATATATTTTTTTTGGAAACCTGGTGTTACAAAAGTTGATAAGAGTCGTTTAACTCAGGATGAATGGACGGCATGGGGGTCTAGGGGCGTGTGGTATATTCCGTCTGTTCGTGCAAACGATAACCATGAAGCAAAGTTTCCCCTTGAACTACCGCGCAGAATAATACAACTGCTTACGGAGCCAAATGACATAGTTCTTGATTGTTTTGTCGGCAGCGGGACTTCGGCAACCGCTGCAATTCGAGAAAAGCGACGGTTTATTGGTGTCGATAATTCGCCTGGCTCGGTGGCTTTAGCAAGCAAAGCTCTTGACTTGGCGCTTGAGGAGAGTAAGCAGGCAAAACTAACATCATTCAATTCGATTCAAGTACAAAAAGCAAGCTAATAAAGCCGCACAACAAGTAACAAGTCATTCAACCGGACGAATTCTATCGTTAACTCAAACAAGCATATAACGAAGTGAATGCGTATTGTAGATGATTTAGCGAACTGATGTGAGGGTGGAAAGAAAGGCCTTGCAGTTTTGATATATCCCTTCTTCATCAAGCCCGTATTTCTTCCTGAGTATTTTTTGCGAGCCTTGTTCAACAAACTCGTCAGGGATGGCGATGGTCTTTATCTTTAGATCATTCAGGTCTGTGCTGTTCAGATATTCGAGAACAGCGCTTCCAAATCCGCCGGCAAGGACATTCTCTTCAATAGTTATTATCCTTTTTATCTTTGATGCAAGTGAGAAAAGAAGAATTTTGTCCAATGGCTTTGCGAAACGAGCATTTATGACTGATGCGCTTATGCCTTGTTTTTCGAGCCTCTCAGAAGCAGAAAGCGCAGGGTAGACACTGCTGCCGATTGCTATCAAAGCTATGTCATCGCCGGTCTTTAAAACCTCAGCCTCTCCTATATTGAAATGATGTGATGTCAGACTGCTGATTGCCGAGAGTTCAACCTTGCCCCTTGGATATCTTATTGCTGAAGGCCCGTTATGTTTTAATGCAAGCTTTAACATGGCCTTAAATTCATTTTCATCCTTTGGCGCCATGACAACAAGATTGGGTATGTTTCTCAAAAATGAGAGGTCGAACACTCCCTGATGCGTTGGCCCGTCTTCGCCTACGATTCCTGCCCTGTCTATCGCAAAAATAACCGGCAGATTCTGGAGGCATACATCATGAATAATCTGGTCATATGCGCGCTGCAGAAATGTTGAATAAATGGCAACAACAGGCCTGAGCCCCTGAGATGCAAGGCCTGCAGCAAATGTTACTGCATGTGGCTCAGCAATGCCGACATCATAGAACCTGTCAGGATATTTCTGAGCAAAACATTCGAGTCCTGTGCCTTCTTTCATGGCAGCCGTGATTGCGACAATCCTTTTATCATTTGCCGCGATTTCTGCAAGCGCATTGCCAAAAAATGTGCTGTATGAGACTGTTCCCTTATCGCTTATCGGATCTCCTGTTTCTATCTCGAACGGGCCGATGCCATGGAATACGCACGGGTCTTTTTCTGAGAATGCATATCCTTTCCCCTTTTTCGTGACTGTATGTATCAGTGTCGGCGCATTTGAATTTTTGATTTTTGTCAGTGTTTCTATGAGGAGTTCGATATTATGCCCGTCAATCGGGCCGATATAATTAAAGCCGAGTTCTTCGAAAAGCATTCCCGGAAGCAAAAGCCCTTTTAAGGTCTCTTCAGCTTTTTGGGCTATCTTTGATACGCGTTCTCCTACTTTTGGGATATTTTCTATAAAGGATTTTGTCTCTTTCTTGAATTTCTGGTAGAAATCTCCGATTAACATTCTATTCAAATATGAAGACAGTGCGCCTACATTTGGAGAGATGGACATCTCATTATCGTTCAGTATTACAATTAAGTCCTTTTTCAGATGGCCGGCTTGGTTCAGGCCTTCGAATGCGAGCCCTCCGGTCATGGCGCCGTCGCCGATAACTGCTATTACCTTAAATTTTTCATTCTTTTTGTCGCGGGCCTCTATAATGCCTAATGCGGCAGAGATTGATGTGGAACTATGGCCGGTTCCAAATGAATCATGAATGCTTTCATCCATTTTAGGAAAGCCTGAAAGCCCCTTGTGCTTTCTGATGGTAGAAAATTTTTCGTATCTTCCTGTAATAAGCTTATGTGTATATGATTGATGGCCTACATCCCAGATTATCTTGTCCTTGGGTGAATCGAATACGTAATGAAGCGCTATGGTCAGTTCGATGACTCCGAGGTTTGAGGCAAG
>CAZBSJ010000092.1:0-2597 GCA_964494165.1 uncultured Nitrospiraceae bacterium | reverse complement strand
TTTCTTTCAAGAAGATATCGCGCAATGGCTCTTAAGGGCTCTGCCTTTTGTGAAAAGTCCCTTATGGAAAATATCGCCTCTGATATCATCTCCTCAGCTTTTTTCCTGGATTCCTCGAGCCCGTAAAGAGCAGGGTAGGTCATCTTCTTCTTCCTGATGTCAGAGCCGGTAGTTTTCCCGAGTTCCTGTGTATCTCCTTCAATATCTAGTATATCATCAATGACCTGAAAGGCAAGGCCTATATTTTCACCGTAGCGCGTTAAAGCATTCAAAGAAGCCTTGTCGCAGTTTGCAAGCATTGCCCCGGCCCTGATCGATGCTGCTATTAAGGCAGTGGTCTTATGTTTATGGATAAAGAACAATGTTTCCTTGTCCGGCTCAGAATTTTCGGACAGCAGATCCTGCGCCTGACCGCCTACCATGCCGTGAATGCCGGAGGCAAATGCTATTTCTTTAACCGCTCTGATAAGCGCTGTGTTTTTGATATTTTTGTTGGAAATCGAATTAGTCATGATTAAAAAAGCCTCTGTAAGGAGTCCGTCACCTGCAAGGATTGCCATGCCCTCTCCAAAGACCTTGTGATTTGTGGGTTTGCCTCTTCTTAAGTCATCGTTGTCCATTGCAGGAAGGTCGTCATGTATTAATGAATAGGTGTGAATGAGTTCTATCGAAGACGCAAAAGGCAGAATATCTTCTGACTCTCCATCGCATGCCTCATATGCGGCAAGACAGAGAACAGGCCTTACTCTTTTCCCGCCTGCAAATAAAGAGTAAGTGATGGATTCTTTCAGGACTGACGGAGGAAAATTAGGCGAAAAATATTCTTTCAGAAAAGTATCGACAAGTTCTCTTTTTTCTTTGAGATATGTTTTTATGTCCACAGGCTATTCCCATTCTATTGTGCTTGGGGGCTTGGAACTGATGTCGTATACTACGCGGTTTACGCCTTTTACTTCGTTGATTATCCGGTTTGAGATTCTTCCCAAAACATCATAGGGTATCTTTGCCCAGTCAGCTGTCATGCCGTCCACGCTGGTGACAGCCCTTACAGCAATTACATTATCATATGTTCTTTCGTCGCCCATTACCCCGACGCTTTTTACGGGAAGCAGGACTGCAAAAGCCTGCCAGATAGTCTTGTATAGCCCTGACTTTTTTATTTCATCCAGAACTATCAGGTCTGCCTTTCTCAGAACATCCAGCCTTTCCTTTGTCACATCACTAATGCATCTGATGGCGAGTCCGGGGCCGGGGAAAGGATGGCGGTTTATAATCTCATCAGTCATGCCGAGTTCATGGCCAAGCACCCTTACCTCATCCTTAAAGAGTTCTCTTAAAGGCTCGATTAATTTCAGCTTCATTTTCTTAAGAAGGCCTCCGACATTGTGATGGCTTTTAATGGTTGCTGACGGGCCTTTGAAAGAGACGCTTTCTATCACATCAGGATACAGTGTACCCTGTGCAAGGAAGCTGACATTTTTTATTTTCATCGCCTCTTCTTCAAATACATGGATGAACTCATTGCCTATTATCTTTCGTTTTTTCTCAGGGTCTTTTATCCCTTTAAGCTTTTTAAGAAATCTGTCTGATGCATCAACGCATCTTATCTTCATATGAAAATTTTTGCGCAGAGTAGTCTCTACCTTATGTGCCTCTCCCTCACGCAATACACCGTTATCAACAAATATGCAGGTAAGCGCATCGCCTATTGCCTCATGCACGAGGACTGCTGTGACAGAAGAGTCCACGCCACCGCTTATTCCGCATACTACTTTTTTATTCCCAACAAGCTCTTGTATCTCTTTTTTTGAAGTCTCGATAAAAGACTTCATCGTCCAGGTTGGACTGCATCCGCAGATCTTAAAAATGAAGTTTTCGATTATTTCTTTGCCTTTTTCCGTATGCACTACCTCCGGATGGAACTGAAGTGCATAGAATTTTCTCGCCCTGTCCGCCATTGCCGCGATAGGGGAGTTTTCAGTATGGGCTATAGGAGTGAATCCTTCAGGTGATTGTTCGATCCTGTCTCCGTGGCTCATCCAGACAATAGTTTTCTGATGCCCGACATCAAGCAAGTCGCTTTGGTCGTCAATTTGTAATTCTGCCCTGCCGTATTCTCTTTTCTGGGCCTTGCTGACCTGTCCTTTAAGAAGATGCGCCATAAGCTGCATTCCGTAACAGATTCCGAGCATTGGTATGCCAAGCTTGAATATCTTCAGGTCAGGTATAGGCGCTTTCTTGTCGTAGACGCTTGACGGTCCGCCGGAGAGAATTATTCCTTTTGGCTTAAAGTTCAGTATCTTATCCAACGGGGCATTATAGGGCAATATCTCAGAATAGACATTTTTTTCCCTTACCCTTCTGGCTATAAGCTGGGTATACTGCGAGCCAAAGTCCAAAACAAGAATTTTGTCCTCAATCATGGTCATTGATTATAAAGGATTGAGGCATCAAAAGTCTAAAGTATGGCTTCTGCGTGGAATTAAGTTAAAATCAATACATGGTGGCATTCGATGAAGACATTGATAGTGCGTCTGTCGCTGATGAGGAAGAGCTAAAATCTCTGGTGCATCACAAATCCATTGATGTTATTTCAA
>CAZBSJ010000091.1:5139-6982 GCA_964494165.1 uncultured Nitrospiraceae bacterium | reverse complement strand
GGCGCTCCTGATAAGGTCGCCTCAGACGAGGGATTCAAACTTGGAGCAAGGGTGGGAGAGTTATGCAAAAAATTAAAATGAGGGGAAAAATGAAGGTTGCTGTTATTGTTCTTATGCTTGTCATGTTTGTTTCAATTACCGGATGTGCTGAAAAGGCCTCTGAGCTTTTCGAGACCGCAAAGTTTGAGGAGCTTCAGAACAACAATGAGCATGCAATTAAACTGTATAAAGAGATTATAAAGAAGCATCCTGAGAGTGAATATGCAGGGAAAGCAAAGGAAAGATTAGCTGAAATCAGAAAAAAAGGGGATATTAAATAAATAATTATGAAAAGTTATCGCAAAGAGCTGTGGTTTAATGTCCCTTCCAGAAGAGGTTTTATAAACATCACCCCGCAGATAGACGAATGCCTGAAGGATAGCGGCATCAAAGAAGGGCTTGTGCTTGTGAATGCAATGCATATCACGGCTTCGGTGTTTATAAATGACGACGAGTCAGGGCTTCACAGTGATTTTGACAAATGGCTTGAAAAACTTGCCCCGCATGAGCCTGTCTCGCAGTACAGGCACAATAACGGCGAAGACAATGCAGATGCTCATCTTAAAAGGCAGATTATGGGCAGGGAAGTTATTGTTGCGATAACAAACGGAAGGCTGGATTTTGGCCCATGGGAGCAGATATTCTACGGTGAATTCGACGGCAGGAGAAAGAAAAGGGTTTTGGTGAAGATTATAGGTGAATGACATGAAGAAGATCGCTATCACAATCGGAGATCCGGGCGGTATCGGCCCTGAAGTTGTTTTAAAGGCTCTTCAGAGCAATGAGGTAAGAAAGTTGTGCAATCCATTAGTGATAGGAAGCAGGGCTGTTTTGGAAGATGCAATCTCCCTTCTTAAAATTCCTCTCAAAATAAAAGTAATCAAATCACCTGAAGAAGCTGTTTTTCAGAAGGGGCTTGTAGAGCTTATAGATATCGAAGATGTTAGAGATTTCGAGAAAGGAAAGGCCACAGCCAGCGGAGGCAAGGCCTGCGTAGCCTATATCAAAAAAGCTGTTGAACTCGCAATGGATAAAAAGGTTGACGCAATAGTTACTGCTCCGATTTCAAAAGAGGCTATAAGGATGGCAGAATATCAATGGTCCGGCCATACCGAGATGCTGACTGAACTTACAGGCACAAAAGATTATGCGATGATGCTGGTTGGAGGCCCTTTAAGGGTCATACTCGTTACAATACATACGCCGCTCAAGATTGTTCCCAGTCTGATTAAAAAAGATCGTGTCCTGAAGACTATACTTCTTGCAAAAAAGGCATGCGATATGATGGAGATAAAAAAACCGTTAATCGCTGTTGCAGGCCTGAACCCGCATGCAGGGGAGGCCGGGATGTTCGGAGATGAAGAGGCTTGTGAGATTATGCCTGCTATAGATGATGCAAGGCAGAAGGAAGTCCCTGTCTCCGGTCCATATCCGCCTGATACTATTTTTCATAAGGCATATAAGGGCGCTGTTGACATTATTGTTAGCATGTACCATGACCAGGGTCTTATCCCTTTGAAAATGATTGCCTTTGATGAGGGTGTGAATGTTACGGTAGGTTTGCCGATTATCAGAACATCGCCTGACCATGGCACAGCCTATGACATAGCATGGAAGGGGATGGCTAATCCGTCAAGCATGATAGAGGCGATTAAAATGGCAGTAAGACTTAAAATATAATCTTCTTTCCCCACAAATAATGCAGACATTACATCTGCATTATTCAAACTGCATTTTTGGAATTAGCGCAGAAAAACTAGAAATAGCCTTTTTCAAGCAGTTTTGTGAATTCATCCGCCGGCAA
>CAZBSJ010000091.1:0-5039 GCA_964494165.1 uncultured Nitrospiraceae bacterium | reverse complement strand
TTTCAGCTCATTTAAAATGGATATGGCTGTGTCAGGACTTTTCATGAGGGTGCTTTCAGTTATTTCCAGTTCGACATATTTTGTTGCCATATCAATATCTTTCAGGATACGGACAATCATATCCAGAAGGTTTGGCTGTTCGAACTGGCGGTTGGAGAGGTTGACTGCAATGCTCATAGGCTCAAAGCCGCTTTTTTGCCATTCCTTATTCTGCGAACATGCTGTGCGTATTACCCATTCTCCGATAGGAAGAATAAGACCCGTTTCTTCGGCAACCGGGATAAAGTCCATTGGCGAGACAATTCCGCTTTCAGGATGCTTCCATCTTAGCAGGGCCTCAGCGCCTACAATCTTCTGATTCTTAACAGCTACCTTAGGCTGGTAGTACAACATGAATTCATTGCGCTCTATGGCTTTGCGGAGATCATTCTCCATAACAAGCCGTTTTAATACAGTAACGTTCATTGTTTTTGAGTAGAACTGATAATTGTTTTTCCCTTTGTCTTTAGCGTGGTACATTGCCAGATCCGCGCTTTTCATTAGAGACTTAACGTCTTCGCCGTCAGTTGGGTAGATTGATATTCCGATGCTGGCTGTTGTAGAGACCTCATGGCCGCCAAGTTCTAATGGCTGTGATATATCTTTTAAAATGCGTCTGGCCACTACAGATGCGTCTTCTATTTTAGAAATCCCTCTTAACAAGACGATAAACTCATCTCCTCCAAGACGCGATACAGTATCCAGTGTTTGTTCGCTGTCCATCCTCGCAACCTCATCGCTTTTACGGAGGGATTTTGTCAGTCTTTCCCCAACGGTTTTTAGCAGTTGGTCGCCGATGTCATGGCCTAAAGTATCATTTACCTGTTTAAAAGAATCGAGGTCAATAAAAAGCGTGGCCAGTATCTGATTATTGCGTTTGGCATATGCTATTGTACGAGCCAGCAGTTCTTTATAAAACGTGCGGTTTGGCAGTCCTGTGACATTGTCGTAATATGCCAGGTGCTGAATCTGCTCTTCGGCCTTTTTGCGTTCGGTGATATCTCTGGCTAAATGAATGACCTGTATAATTTTCCCTGTAGAATCGTGGATTGGGGTGGTAGACACCTCAAAATATATTTTTTTCCCGTAAGCATCATAGTGTATATGCTCTTCTGATGCAACTTTTTCTGTCAGCAGAGTTTCATGAAGCGGACAGGCATCATCCGGCGGCACACATGGAGAGGAGCGGTGGTGAGTTATCTCATAACAGGTCTTTCCTATGACCAATTCCTCCGGCAGGCTCATCTCCTGAAGAAATGTTTTGTTAACGCTGAGTATCTTAAAATCATTTACATCAATGATGGCTATTGATTCAGTCATGCTGTCAATCACTGTTTTAGTAAAATCGTGAGCACTTTTTAACTCAGATGTGCGTTCCTCTACGCGTTGTTCAAGGGTCATATTTAATTGTCTTAGTTCATTCTCGGCTTCTGCCATTCTTTGAATGGTGGTATAAGAGAGGTTAATGACAATATATACGAAGATTGCGCCACCGAAGAATACAGCGCCGGTTATTAAGTCATGAAAAAGGTGGATGCTGGTAGGAGCTATTAATATAAAGTCAAAAAGTATGTAGCCAAAGATAAAAAAGCACATGAGGGATATAATTGTTAACCATTTCCCTCGCAGTTTTTCAGGGACTATCTTCCATGTCTTACGGGCCGGGAATAAAGAAATTATAAGAAATAAAGCGCCAACAAGAATAAGCAGAATGGCTATGACTTTCAGGCTATCCATAAGTCTCTAAAAGCATACTACATCTAATAGTTAAAATAAAGGCAAAAGATTAAAAATCAAGCCCCTCAGTTCTTGTCACAAGCCATTTTGTGCGTTCTTTTTCGAGGGAGAATTTCAAATGGGTTGGGGTCTTAAGATCGCCTATGATATAGCCTGTTTGGTTTCCGATTGTCGCAATTACTCTAAGGTCAAACTCAGCGGATGCCGTATTTTTGTTAACAGTTATTTTCAGATTCTCATATTCAATCCTGATATCTGACATCTTCCGGAATTGGTCTTCAAGAATTCTTTTTAAAAGGATGTAGTTCAGGCCATGCTCATCGTGATAATTGAATGAGACCTTTGACATAGCAATTTCGATATCTTCCTTCTCAATTGCTACGGCGCCTTCTTTAACGAGCTTCTTAATCCTGTTCTCATCAGTAGGCCAGAGAAAGTAGATAATAATAGGCGAAAGGATTAAGAGAAAGAGAAAAGTTATAGTTTTTTTATTCATGTTGTTAATTAAAAAGGCCGGCTAAAGTATTTTCGCTTATTCCCTGCCTTGTCTAGTTTTCATCAGTAATATTATATTTCACATCCACTTTTAAGTCTTTTCTCAGGGAGTGATACACAGAGCAGTATTTCTCCTGGGATAGTGATATTGCCCTCTCTATTTTCTTTGGCGTAATCCCTTTCCCTGAGACATTTATAATCATCCCCATTGATTTATAATATTGTGGCGGAGCGAGATTTCTTTCACCTGAATAATCAATCTTAAAACTTGTTATCTCTGCCCTCATCTTTTGCAAGAATGATACAGCATCTATTGCAAGGCATCCTGCAACACTCATTAATAAGGTTTCTGTGGGTGAGCAACCCCGCTGAAATGCAGCATCATAGTCAACTTCCTCTCCGCGTTTTGTCCTGCCGTGAAAGATCAGATCCTTTTCCCATGTCAGCGCGCCTTTATTAACAGGCGGAATCTTTTCCTTATATCCTGAAAGGTCCATATCTTCTTTTTCCATAGTTCCCTCCAAAGTTTTATGTAACAGCTGTTATGGCATTTTTGAGTATTTTGAGCATCTGATTTAGGTTCTCATCGCTTATGCTTAATGGCGGCATAATAACGATTACGTTGCCGAGCGGCCTTATGAAAACGCCGTTATCCCTTGCGTGATATGCAACTCTCCATCCCATTTTCTCTTCCCATGCATACGGCTCTTTGGTTTTTTTATTCTTAACCAGTTCTATCCCTGCCATTAAGCCTTTGTTCCTTGCATCTCCTACGGTAGGCAGTCCTGAAATTTCCTTGAGCCAGTTTTCAAGGATTTTTATCTTTGGCTGAATATTCCTGATTGTTTCTTCTTTTTCGAAAATATCAAGACATGCAAGCGCTGCTGCGCATGCCAATGGATTGCCTGTGTAAGAGTGGCCATGAAAGAATGTCTTAAGCTCCCTGAACTCGCCGAGAAATGCATTATATATTTCATCAGTTGCCAGAGTAACTGCCAGAGGCAGATATCCGCCTGTTATTCCTTTTGAGATGCACATTATGTCAGGAATTACACCCTCATGCTCGCATGCAAACATTTTGCCTGTTCTTCCAAAGCCTGTAGCAACCTCATCAGCGATCATTAATACCTTATATTTGGTGCAGAGTTCTCTTACGCCTTTTAAGTAACCGGGAGGTGCAACTATCATGCCGCCTGCTGCCTGAACCAGAGGTTCGATTATTACACCTGCAACCTCTGAGGCGTGTTCTTTAAGGATATCTTCCATTGCATTAAGACATGCTATTTTGCAATCGGGAAAGTTTAGTTCAAGCTCACATCTGTAGCAGTAAGGGGAAGGCGCATTATGCGTCTTGAATAATAAAGGGTTGAAAGCCTTGTGAAAAATATCAATGCCGCCTACGCTTACGGCCCCAATCGTATCACCATGATATGCATTTTTAAGCGAGACAAAGCTATGTTTGCCATTGATGCCCTTTCGCCCCGGCGAATCTCCGATATGCACCCAGTATTGGAATGCCATTTTAATTGCAACCTCAACCGCTGTTGAACCGTTATCAGAATAGAAAACTTTGCTCATTGCGGATTGCGGATTGCGGATTGCGGAGTTTTCACCCCCCCTTGTCCCCCCCTTGGTAAGGGGGGGATGGGGGGGTAGATTCTGCACTATTTGTATTAACTTTTCAGCTAACCTTATGGCCGGCACATTGCTTAAGCCAAAGAGTGTTGAATGGGAGATTTTATCTAACTGCCTCTTAATGGCGTCATTTATCTCTTTTTTTCTGTGACCATGGATATTTACCCAGATTGAGGAGACGCCGTCCAGATACCATCTGCCGTAGATGTCTTTTATAAAACAGTCTCTGCCTTCAGAAATGATAACAGGTTTTTCATCAAGCCAATCCTTCATCTGGGTGAAGGGATGCCAGATGTATTTTTTGTCTGATTCCTCGAGATGTCTGTTTTCTTCCTGAATTCCCATAAATATTTATCTAGGAAAATACTATGTCTTCTCTATTATAGTTTCTGAATAAAAAAAATTAGTCCTTTTTGTCGCTTTCAGGGACTGTCATATGCCTGATTATCTTACCCTCAACGAGATAGACGACCATTTCAGCAATGTTTGTTGCATGGTCGGCAATGCGTTCGAGATATTTTGATATATAGGTGATCTTAACAGCGCGAGAAACTGTTTTTGGGTCCTGAATCATGAAAAAGAGCAGTTCATTAAAAACCTGATAGTTCAGATTATCAACCAAATCGTCCCGTGTAAGCACATCTCTTGCCAGAGCAGAATCCCTTTTTACAAATGCATCAAGCGCGTCTTTTACCATGCCTTCAGCTATCTCTGCCATTCGAGGTATGTCAATGTAAGGTTTAAGCTGAGGCTCTTCATTAAGTTCCAAAGCCCTTTCAGCGGTGTCTACTGCAAGGTCGCCGATTCTCTCAAGGTCAGTCGTAATCTTCATGGCTGTGGTTATTAGTCTCAGGTCTCCTGCGCGGGGCTGCCTTAGCGCAATCAGCCTGATACACTCCTCATCTATCTCAACATCCAGCGCATTTACCAGAGGGTCATTATCAATAACATCTATTGCAATAGCAGAGTCTCTTTCAACAAGCGATTTCACAGATTCGCTTATTGCCCTTTCTACCAGTGAGCCAAGCTTCAAGACTTTATCTATAAGTTCTTTAAGTTCTTTCTCAAAAACAGTAGGCATTTCCCCTCCTTAATTTGCTTATCCGAACCTTCCGGTAATATATTCTTCTGTG
>CAZBSJ010000090.1:2593-6984 GCA_964494165.1 uncultured Nitrospiraceae bacterium | reverse complement strand
TAACTCTATTGCACTTTCAGCGTCCAATATTATTTAATATCTTATGTCCGAATTAACCCCTTTAATGAAACAATATTCCGGCATTAAGGAACAATATAAAGACTGCATTCTTCTTTTTAGACTGGGCGATTTTTACGAGATGTTTGGAGAGGATGCAAAAACAGCATCCAAAATCCTCCAGATAGCCCTAACCTCTAGGGACAAGTCAAAAGAAGATCCAATCCCGATGTGCGGCATCCCGCATTTTGCATCCGAGACATACATAACAAAGTTAATTAAGGCCGGATACAAGGTTGCGATATGCGAGCAATTGGAGGACGCTAAAGAGGCTAAAGGAATCGTCCTGAGAGACGTCGTTAAGGTAATAACGCCCGGAACGCATACTCCTGAGAACCCCAAGGAAAATAACTATATACTGAGCTTTTTCCCAAACAACAAAAAAAACGGGATTGCGGCCGCTGACATCTCTACAGGAGAGTTCTTTTTATATGAGACATCCAAGCCCATCGAGGATGAGATAAGCAGATTCGAGCCGAAAGAAGTGCTCTATCCCGAAACACTCAGGGAAAACATCCACTATACTGAAATACTAAAAGACTTTTACAGCACGCCGTATGAAGACTGGTCATTTGATTTTACAGAGGCATACAAGCTTCTCTTAAGACACTTCAGCGTCTCATCTCTTGACGGTTACGGCTGTGAAGGAATGACTGCTGCCATATCAGCAGGCGGCGCGCTCATAAATTATCTAAAAGAGACGCAGAAAAAAAATCTTAATTTCAAAAAAATATCAACCATAAACCAGACATCATGCATGTTTCTGGATGCTGCCACACAGAGAAACCTTGAACTCATTTATAACCTGAAGAACAAGACTGAGGAAGGCACTTTGCTCTGGGCAATAGATGAAACGCTGACCCCTATGGGCGGGAGATTACTGAGGGGATTAATCCTGCGCCCTTTTGTTGACATTAAAGAGATCCAGCAGAAACAGGATGCAGTAGCACATCTTTTTGATGATTACGAACTTATCGAGAGGTTGCGCAGCAACCTGAGAAGAATACAGGATATAGAAAGACTTTCGAACAAGATAGCTGTAAAAAACGCAAACCCCAGAGATCTTATCGCGGTAAAGAATTCAATTTCATACCTGCCCCAGCTGAAAAAAGCACTGCATTCATCCCAGGAACCATATCTTAAATCCCTCGGAGATGAGATCTCAGAGTTTTCTTCGGTAAGCTCGCTTATCGACTCAAGCATTATCGAAAATCCGCCCATAAGTATCAGGGAGGGCGGAATCATAAAGAAGGGATACAACAAAGAGATTGATGAGCTTAGGACAATATCAACAAGCGGAAAAGACTTTATCGCCGAACTCGAGATGAAGGAGAAAAAGAAGACAGGCATCTCTTCGCTAAAAGTCGGCTACAACAAAATCTTCGGGTATTACATCGAGGTCACAAAAACAAATCTTGAACAGGTGCCTGATTACTATATAAGAAAGCAGACACTTGTCGGCGGGGAGAGATTCATAACCCCTGAGCTGAAGGAATACGAATCAAAGGTTCTTGGAGCCGAGGAAAAGCTTAAGAGTCTCGAGTATGAGGCCTTTAATGAAATACTGGAAGAGATTCAGAAAGAATCAGCAGAACTCACCAGGGCCGCGCATGCCGTCTCTGTTGTGGATCTGCTGGTATCAATGGCAGTTGTAGCAAAGAGATATAACTATGTAAAGCCTTTAATAGATGACAGCGGGGTTATTGATATCGCAGACGGAAGACATCCGGTTCTCGAGAGACTGCCCGGCGAAGAGCATTTTATTCCAAATAATTCTCATCTGGACACTGAAGAACAGCGCCTGCTTATAATTACAGGCCCCAATATGGCCGGCAAATCAACTTACATGAGGCAGGTCGCATTAATCGTGCTTCTGGCCCAGATGGGAGGTTTCGTGCCTGCGTCAGATGTCAGAATAGGCATAGTTGACAGGATATTCACTCGTATCGGCGCATCAGATTACATTACCAAAGGCCAGAGCACATTCATGGTCGAGATGATAGAGACTGCCAACATACTGAACAATGCAACATCAAAAAGCCTTATTCTAATTGATGAGGTCGGCAGGGGCACAAGCACTTTTGACGGCATCAGCATTGCATGGGCAGTTGCCGAGCATATAGCAAGAAAAATATATTCCAGAACTCTTTTTGCAACTCACTATAATGAGCTGACAGAGCTTGCTATTACCCTTAGCGGAGTAAAAAACTACAATGTCGCTGTCAAAGAATGGGGAGACGAGATAATATTTCTGAGAAAGGTTGAAGAAGGCCCTGCAGACAAGAGTTACGGCATTCAGGTGGCAAGGCTTGCGGGTCTTCCTTCAGATGTAATCTCAAGGTCCAAGGAGGTTCTCACAAATCTCGAAAAAGAAGAACTCGATGAGGCAGGAGAACCAAAATTCGCGTCCCAAAAACAGAAGAAGAGCACTGTCCAGCTGGATCTCTTTGCCGCAAGACAGGATTCCCTACTGATAGACATCATGAACCTCGATACGGAAAAACTGACCCCTGAAGAGGCCTTAAACAAGCTTAAAGAATTCAAACAAAAGTGGGCAAGATCTTAATATGCGTCTTTCTTTCGTCTTTCTCAGCATTAGGCCTTGAGATAACCCTCACCCGCCTATTCTCAATATCCCTATGGTATCACTTTGCCTTCATGATAATAAGCATAGCGATGCTGGGTATCGGGGTAAGCGGGACACTGCTCGCGGTATTTCCCGGACTAAAGAAGCCATCCAATCTCGGCGTTTATGGGATTTTCTTAGGAATTAGCATAGCAGGATGTTACCTCACATCAAATGTTATTCCGTTTGATCCTGCCAAGATCTCATGGGACAGCAATCAATTATATTATGTAAGCCTTTATTACCTGACACTTTCAATCCCATTCTTTTTTACGGGGCTGATAATAGGAACAGCCTTCTCTAATATGAGCCTCAAATCAGGGCTCATTTACAGCTCTGACCTTTCAGGCGCAGGCATCGGTTCTGTGATTATCCTGTTTCTGATGTATTTTTCAGCGCCAGAAAAAATAGTCTTTATCCTTTCAACTACTGCGATCATTGGAGCGTTTGTCATTGGAGGGAAAAGGGTAAGGCTATTATCAGGAATCTTAATTGCTTTAAATGTCCTGATCATCATGCAAGGCCCTGAGTTTATTAAACCGCGCATGTCTGCATATAAAGGCCTTCAGATCGCCCTTAAATTTCCGGGCGCTGAACATATCAATACATTTAACAGCCCATTTTCCCGTATAGATATCTTCAAAAGCCCTGCTGTGCGTTTTGCTCCGGGCTTAAGCCTTACTTATCTCGAGCCTTTGCCTGAACAGACAGGCATCTCAACAGACGGCAGTGAGATAAATGCCATAACAAATGTAAATAATAAAGAATCGCTTGGTTTTCTCAGACATCTTCCTTCAGCGCTCCCTTATGCAATCAGCAATAATGACGATGTCCTGATCATCGATTCAAAGGGAGGACAGCAGGCTTTAATAGCCGAATACTATAAATCCAAAAACATTATTAAGACCGAATCCAACCCCCTGCTTATAAGTGTGATAAAAGATAACTTCAATGAATTATCAGGCCATCTCTATGAGGCAAATACCTTCAGAGAGATGGGAAGGACGTGGCTAAGTGCAAACCAAAAGAAATTCGACATCATTGATATATCATTGATGTCAGCAATGCCTTCAGGGCTTTTCGGAATCTCAGAAGATTACAGATTTACAGTTGAGGCATTAAAGGAATACATGAAGAATCTGAAACCCGATGGACTTCTGAGCATAAACCTCTTCATACTGCCTCCTCCGAGGATAGAACTCAGGCTCTTAACCACAATTATTAAGGCAATGGAAGAGATGGGAATCCGGAATATACAAAACCGGATCGCAGCAATCAGGAGCTGGGGGACAATAAACATCATTGTAAAAAATGGCGAATTTTCAGATGCAAACATATCAGACATTAAAGCATTTTCTAGGAAAAACAGATTAGACCTGATATACCATTCAATGATAAAAGAGGATGAAACAAACATATATGTCAAAATGCCGTCCAATGAATACTTCACATCCTTTAAAAATATCATTGATAGGGAATCGAGGGAGAAATTCATTGATGATTATATCTTTGACATAAGGCCTTCGTATGACATAAAGCCTTTCTTTAACTATTTCCTAAGAATCGAAAATATTAAAGCGATTTATGAAATCATGGGGAGAAAGTGGCAGTATTTTATAGAGGAAGGTTATCTGCTCGCAGCAGTCTTTTTTCAGGTACTAATGCTCAGCATTGTCATAATACTGATTCCTGTCCCGTTATTCCTTAA
>CAZBSJ010000090.1:0-2493 GCA_964494165.1 uncultured Nitrospiraceae bacterium | reverse complement strand
CATTTTTCATATTTTTCCCTCTGGGAATATTCATGGGCATTCCCTTCCCTCTCGGACTAAGAACCCTCGGTGAAAAAGAATCATCTTTGATACCATGGGCATGGGCTATTAATGGGTGCTTTTCAGTGCTTGCCCCTATCCTAACAATCATGCTTGCCATGCAGATAGGGTTTCAGGCAGTGCTCTGGATTGGAGGCGCAATGTATGTCATAGCATTTATAATGCTGAAGGCATATATGCATAAATTTTCAGGTGCTTGAAAATTGTAATGAATTATTGCTATATTGGCGTGAGGAATTAAAGAATCATCCAGGATTGAAGCATCTGGACTACTTCAAATGAAAGCTTAAAACATTTGACAAAAAGCAACACAATTTTTTATAAGAACAAGTTAGACGATATATAAAGTTTATACAATGACAAAGAAAAAACCTGAAAACATTAGTGAGTATAAGGGTTGGCTAAAAGAATGTCATTCCATAGAACTTTCTGATCGATCACGAATATATTATGAATCTGTAGCAAACAAAATAAGACAAGACTTACAAAAATCACAAATATGGATTGAAATTATAGATCATCTTAATGACCTGGACGGTGAATATTTGCTCAGGACTGGTTATGCCTTATTCCCACCGGGGCACCAACCTGAATTATACATTAAACCCTTTGAATCTTTTCTATTAAAAACCTTCAGGAAGAATATTTTAGAAAATAAAAATTGGCCTAATGAACCTTATGGGGGATGGCTGCTGCCCACTAATTGGTTTACTAAAGTCAATGATATGATAAGAACTCTTTTTGTCGTTAAATATTTAGATGGTGTTGAATTCATGATTGATAAACTTCAATCGCTTTTCAAAATTCATAATTTGGATTGCAAAGCATATCTTGAAGCTAGAGAAGAAGGCTATTATGCGGCACACCTTTACACGCGAAAAGAATTTGAAATACCCAGAGTTACATGGGATACTGAAAAAATAATCGTACCGATTGAACTTCAGATAACAACACAGTTGCAAGAAGTAATAAGAAAGTTACTACATAAATACTACAAGGATAAGCGCAAGAAAACTAAGGATGATATCAGCAAATGGCAATGGAACTATAAAAGCGATGAGTTTGTAGCGAATTACCTTGGTCATATTCTTCATTATGTTGAAGGAATGATAATGGAAATAAGAGAAAAACAAAAGGAGGATATATTGTCGTGAAAGAAGAATTTCGCACTTATTTAGAAATTATTGGATTATCCGAGCCCCTTCGCAAAAGAGTAGAATCAATTTTGGAATATTATAAAGAAATATGTCCAGAAGAAATTACCGCGATAATTGTTACTGATTATATCCAAGAAGATGGTTCGCGCGTATATGAAAACCTTTGGTTTTTTTCTAATAGTTTTATCATGGAATCGAAACAATTTATATCAAACGATGACTTTGATATCACATCTCTGAAAAATAGGATAGAATATTGGCAAATACAAAAAAGTAATTATGACTTCAAGAAAGCCTCCGAAACATCCAGACTCTATTTAAAAATTAACATCGACACGGGCGTCAGTGGATCTTTTAAAACATCCAAAGAGAACTGCGATTACCTGAAAGACATAATTCACCGATACATTAAGCCAAACTTAATGGTATGATTTCTTTGTAACCTAACAAATTACAATTAAACAGTTCAAAATGTCAGGTCTGAACTTTGATTTACAAAGCGCTCAATCACTTCTATGAGCAAGATTCAAAAAATCCTTAAATTTCTCTTCCCCCAAAAATCTTTTCTAAAAGATCGAAGATGAATCTAAGAAGTGACAAAGAGGACAACCTCAAATCATTAAGCAAAATTCGCGGCCAATCTTATATAATTAGATTATTAAGGAGGTATAGTTATGCAGACAGCTAAACAAGAGGTCACCAAGCTTCTCAATCGCTTGCCGGATGACTGCACCCTGGAAGATGTTCAATATCATCTTTATGTCCTCCAGAAAATTGAGCAGGGTTTGAAGGACATAGAAGAAGGAAGAGTCTATACACAAGAAGAAGTGGAGAAAAAGATGGCAAAATGGCTCGAAAAGTAGTCTGGTCTTTTGAAGCCTTTTCTGACCTTGAAGCGATTGCTGATTACATCGCAAGAGATTCTTCGTTTTATGCAGCATCATTTGTTATAGAAGTCCGCGAAGCAAGCCGTTCCCTCAACGAGTTTTCAGAACGAGGCCGCATTGTTCCTGAATTGTCAAATCCTTCTATTCGTGAACTTTTCATAAAAGACTATCGGCTTATTTATCGAATTGAAGAATCCCGTGTTGATATTCTGGGTCTCATTCATGGAAGGAGAGACTTAAAGAGATTATGGGAAACAGAACAAAGGACAACATAACCGAGCGACCGAGCCTGAAATCAATCATAAAGAACCCTGCGGCAAAACCGCAGGGTTCTTTGTTTGTCTTTATCTTTATCTCTGTTCCATCTCCCTGACCTTCATCTCTTTTTC
>CAZBSJ010000089.1:0-7017 GCA_964494165.1 uncultured Nitrospiraceae bacterium | reverse complement strand
CTGACCTTCCCCTTTTCCCGGCCTCAATAGCGCACATCAAACCTGCTGCGCCAGCGCCGATTATGACTACGTAGCTCTTAATCATCACACTATAGTACTATAATTCTTGTTATTGGATATCAACAGAAAAATGCGTTTAGAAAGGGCACAGTCGAATGAAAAGTCTTTTGCAGCAACACCTTTTTCATAGCATGATGCAATTCTTGATGTGCATAATAATATGCACTGAGTTTTATGAATTGCATCATGCTATAAGTTCAAGTCCTGTTGAATTTAAAAAACTTTGAATGCGGCTGTACCCTTTTTCATAAAATCATCTGCATTTTTTGGCTAACTATAGAAAGGCTTAAAATATAAATCTTATTCTTTCTTGTTCTTAGGCCTTTTGTTCGCCTCAAGGATTTTTTTCCTAATGCGGACAGATAAGGGCGTAATCTCAACAAGCTCGTCTTCCTTAATAAACTCGATTGCCTGCTCAAGACTGAGAAGTCTTGGAGGAATGAGCTGGAGGGCGTCGTCAGAACCTGCTGCCCTTATATTGGTGAGTTTCTTTTCCTTAATAACATTCACATCAATGTCATTATCACGAGAATTTTCTCCGACAATCATACCTTCATAAACAGGTGTGTTTTCCTTTATGAAAAGCGTGCCCCTCGGCTGGAGATGGAAAAGCGCGTAAGTGGTTGCCTTACCAGCCCTGTCGGATACAATGGCGCCGGTTGAACGCTTTGATATCGTTCCCTGCCATGGCTCATAGCCTTCGAAAAGATGATTAAGGAGTCCTGTCCCCCTTGTGTCGGTCAGAAACTGGGAACGAAATCCGATCAGGCCTCTTGAGGGTATCGTAAATTCAAGCCTGACCCTGCCGTGGCCGTTGTTCTGCATCTTCATCATCCTGCCTTTTCTGATTCCAACCTGCTGCGTTACAACACCTACATATTCCTCAGGAACGTCGATTACAAGCAGTTCAATCGGTTCATGAACAGCGCCATTTATCTCTTTTGTAATAGTCTCGGGCATTGACACAGAAAGTTCATAGCCTTCCCTTCTCATCATCTCTATTAATATGGCAAGCTGGAGCTCGCCTCTTCCCATCACCTTGAATGCATCAGCATTCTCAAAATCCACTTTTATAGAAACGTTATAAAGAAGTTCCTTTTCGAGCCTCTCCCTCAGATTTCTTGATGTGACGAACTTGCCTTCTTTTCCTGAGAAGGGAGATGTGTTCACTGAAAAGACCATGGAGATGGTCGGCTCATCAATCTTGATCCTCGGCAAAGGAGCGGGGTTTTCAACTGCAGTAATGGTATCACCAATATTAATGCCTTCTATCCCTGACAGGGCGACAATGTCTCCCACAGAAGCCTTTGTCATCTCTACCCTCTCGAGCCCCTGGAATCCATAAAGGTATGTTATCTTTGTCTTAACAGCATCGCCTTTGCCGTTAACCATTGCTACCCAGTCGTTGATCTTAACACTGCCGGAAAAAATCTTTCCTATCGCAAGCCTGCCGACATAATCGTTGTAGTCTATGTTCGTTACCAGAAGTTGCAGAACATCCTCTTTGTTGCCTTCAGGCGCAGGGATGGTGCTTATTATCAGATCAAACAATGGCCTGAGGTCCTCGGAATCATCATTGAGATTAAGCTTTGCTATGCCGTGCTTTGCATTTGTATATACGATAGGGAATTCAAGCTGTTCCTCAGTTGCATCGAGGTCAATGAACAGGTCATAAACCTCATTCAGCACCTCCTGTATCCGTGCGTCAGGCCTGTCTATTTTATTGATAACAAGTATAGGCGGGAGATTCTGCTCAAGTGCCTTTCTAAGTACGAATCTTGTTTGCGGCAAGGGTCCCTCAGACGCATCAACAAGCAGCAGAACACCGTCAACCATCTTAAGAGTCCTCTCGACCTCGCCGCCAAAGTCAGCATGGCCGGGCGTATCCACAATATTTATCTTGGTACCGAGATAGTCAACCGCAGTATTTTTTGCCATAATCGTTATGCCTTTTTCCCGTTCAAGGTCAATATTGTCCATTACTCTTTCACGGACAGCTTGATTGGATCTGAATATGCCTGACTGCTTCAGCATGCAGTCAACAAGTGTGGTCTTTCCATGGTCCACATGGGCAATAATAGCTATGTTTCTTAAATCTTCACGCTTCACAATAACCTCTGTTTTTAAATTTTTTGTTCTACCTGAATGCAGAAAAACACACTAAATGCGGGTTTCGGGACTTTGCATCGAGGTGATATAGTTTACATTTATCATAGATGAAAAGGCAATAAATCCGGATTATGAGGCCGCAGCAAGCACCTTTCCTGTCAGTTCATCCATGAGGGCCTTAACTGAAATGACACTTTCAATTCTAAATGCGTTTGTCCCTACAGTGTAAAGAGGCTCTTCCTTGTCAGGATTATACCCGGCAGAACTTAAAAGCCCGTTGCAGATGCAGAAACAATTTTCATTGCTCTCTTTTGCGGGACAGCGCGTAAATTTACCTTCAGCATCCTTAAGCAGAACATATCCCTTGTCGCATTTCGGCTCTCTGGCCCTTTCAAGAGAAGAGACGAACATCGGGGACTGCTTTATTATCCTGAATGGAAGACCGCACGGAGAACCCGGCTTTACAGCAACGATAATATCCTCTTCTTTTGCCCTTATGACCGCCTCTTTATATTTATTAGAAGCACTGCTTTCTTCCGTAGCAAGGAACCGCGTTCCCATCTGCACGCCGTCAGCCCCTTGTTTAAGGAAACTCACGATATCCTCATTGGTATATATTCCGCCGGCTACTATGACAGGGATATCTCCGTACTTCATTGCCATATCTTTTACAGGAGGAAGAAGATTTTCCAGCTTATTTGATTCAAGGTCTATCTGGTCAGCCTTAAACCCTAGATGACCGCCGGCCAGAGGGCCTTCAAGCACAACAGCATCAGGCCTGTATCCAACCCTTTCCCACTTCTTGCAAATCAACTCCAATGCCCTTGCAGAAGAAACAATCGGAATCAAAGCCGTGTCTTTCGGTTTTTGTATTACCGGAAGGTTTAACGGTAATCCTGCGCCTGATATAATTACATCAGCTCCGGCATCAAGCGCGCCCCTTACAGAATCCTCGTAATCCCGCACAAGGGCGACCATAATGTTTATTCCTGCATATCCGCCTGATGATTTTGCCTGAGAAACTTCTTCAAAAGCAGCATCATAAGCATTGTATTTCTTGCCTGTTCTTTTGCCTACCAGCCTGTCAAGACAGGCGCTTGACACAACACCTATCCCGCCTTCCCTTGCAACTGCACTCGCGAGAGGATAGAGAGATACTCCTACCCCCATCCCGCCCTGAATTATCGGGATACGTATCTTTTTCCCTTTGATAGTCAAAGACGGCAATGTTTTTTCTAATTCCGGCACAATACCCTCATCTTAATACAAATTAACAAAAAGTTAAAACGATTGCAGGGGATTTTCTATATGGTAAGGTAAGAGTCTGCGTCGTTTATTACTTTATATAATAAACCAAACATATCCCTTTTAACAAGGTTTTCAAAAAAAACAGCTTTTTTTCTTATATCAACAAAATCATCCCCAATAATTAAATCCTGTTTACCCCATGCTGATAAGACAGAATAGCTTCTGTTATACTATCTCACTAAAGGAAATGGATCATACCTCATTGATGAAAAAAGCCCTAAAGCTTGCTGCAAAAGCAAGAGGGATGACAAGCCCGAATCCAATGGTCGGAGCTGTGCTTGTAAAAAACAGCAGGATCATTGCTGAAGACTATCACAGAAAACCAGGCACACCCCATGCAGAAGCGCTTGTTATCCGGAAAGCCGGAGACAAAGCAAAAGGCTCTGCTCTTTACGTTAGTCTTGAACCGTGCTGTCATACAGACAAAAGGACTCCTCCCTGCACTAAGGCAATAATAAATGCAGGCATCAAAAAAGTATTTATTGGCATGAAAGACCCCAATCCAAAGGTCTCCGGCAAAGGGATAAAAGAACTTGAAAAGGTCGGGATAAAAACAGTATCAGGGATTCTTGAAGAAGATGCATTAAGACTGAATGAGCCATATATAAAATATATTAGGACAAAAAAGCCTTTTGTGATATTAAAGGTCGCGATGACGCTTGACGGCAAGATTGCTACGCCAGAGGGTGAATCCAAATGGATAACCGGTGAAAAGGCAAGAAAAGAAGTGCATAAGATAAGGGCAGGGGTTGACGCGATACTGACAGCTATCGGCACCGTAAAGGCAGATGATCCGCAGATGACTGCCAGGAATCAAGGGGTCAAGGGATCAAAGGGGCAAGAGATAATGAGTCCTAAAAGGATTGTTATTGACCCGGATCTTAAAATCCCTTTAAATGCAAAAATACTCAAAACCCCGCCGGAATCAATAGTAGTCACAAAAATAGTTACCAGCAAAAAGAAAAAACAAATTCTTCAAAACAGAGGCATACAAATCATTGAATATAAAGGCAGGTGTTTAAATCTTGAGTGGCTGATGAAAATACTCGGAGAAAAAGGGATAACATCCCTGCTCATAGAAGGCGGCTCTTCGCTTAACAGCTATGTTCTTGAAGCAGGGATTGTCGACAAAGTTATGTTCTTCACCGCTCCAAAGATTATCGGAGGAGAAAGATCATTCCCTGCGGTCGGAGGAAAAACATTCAGAAGACTTGCAGATGCCCACCGTCTGAGAGATGTAAAGATAAAACATATCGCAGACGATATCCTGATAGAAGGATATCTGAAAAACATTCCATGATCCTAATTAATAAGAATACGTAATCTTTCTTTCCAGATCTGTTGAGCGGGAAATGCGTTTGGCTTCATCAAGTGTTATAATGTCTTCCTTGCAAAGCTTGATTAAATGCTGGTCCATGGTCTGCATATTATATTCATCGCGTCCCTTCTCAATATACTGCTCAATCTCATCAAGTTTACCGTCGCGAATACAGGCCTTAATGGTAGATGTGGCATACATCACCTCTAAGACCGGAAGAATCTTATCGCCGCTTTTAGCCCTTACAAGACGCAGGGAGACTGTAGCCACAAGTATCTCTGCAAGTCTATTACGCACATTTTCCTGAGCTTCTGATGGGAAGTATCCGACAATACGGTTAATGGTAGAAGCAGCGTTGTTTGTGTGAAAGGTAGAAAAAACCAGATGCCCTGTCTCAGCAGCCTTAATACAGCCGTCAATCGTTTCCAGGTCACGCATCTCTCCCACCATAATGACATCAGGGTTCATTCTCATTGCACCATGCAAGGCCTGGCTGAAGTTGTTGGTATCAAGCCCTATTTCCCTCTGAATTATACAGCTCTTGTTTGTGGAAAAAAGAAATTCGATCGGGTCCTCTATGGTAATGACATTGTAATTAAAATTATCGTTTATAAACCGCATCATCGAAGCCAGAGTTGTTGATTTGCCGTTTCCTGTAGGGCCTGTAACAAGGATTAATCCATTGGGAGCCTTTGAAATCTTCCCGAGCACAGGCGGAAGATTCAGCTCCTCAAAAGTGCCTATGTGATGAGGGATAACGCGCATCACAATACCGATATTTCCCCTCTGGCGGAAGATGCTTACCCTGAAGCGGCCGACATTAGGCAAAGTGTAAGAAGTGTCCAGTTCTGTCAGATTTTCCGGCAGCTTTCGGTTGCTCTGCTCCATTACAGTCTTGGCAACAAACTCAGTGTCTTTTCCCGTTAAGTTACTTAGCTTGGAGCGAATGAGGTGACCGCGGGCCCTGAAAAAAGGAGGATTGTCCACCTCAAAGTGAATATCAGAAACCTTTTTTTCAAAAGCAATCTCTAAAATCTGCTGCAATGTTGCAATGTCCATAACCATTCCCTCTCTGAAATAATTTTATTTTATATCAAAGCACAGACCTTTCAGTTTTGAGACGCCTTCTGTAACTGTTTAGCGCAAAGCGCATTTTCAAGAATCAGTCCTGTCTGATAAGTAAGGACTTCCAATAGATCAATCTGAACAGGCGACACTTCTTTCTGCCCGAAATCTCCGTATGTTACGGTCATGATTTTGCCGCGGCTCTTTACAGGGATTAGAATGATAGTAGATTTTAAAGGAGCGCCTATCTCAGCGAAAAGATGCTTTTTCAGGATTTCATCGTTGCTCTCTCCGTAAAAGATATTTTCTCTTTCAATAACGTCCTTAAAAACTGAACTGTCGGTTAAAGGAATCTTAAGTCTGGAGGCCGGGGCTGGTCCTGCATTTTTTTCTGAATTTACCCCAATAGCTTTTTCTCCTATAAGATCCTGTGGTCTTACAAAGAATGTAATCGTCCTTTCGAACATTTCAGATACTGATTTAAGAAAAGCCTCTGAAACCTCTGCAGGCTCATTTAGACCCTTCAACACCTCGATTTGATCTTTAATTTTCTTAAGATGATTATCTGTTGCTGACAGCTTATTCTGATCCAGCATGAAGCTTTTTATATAAGATTTAAATGTCTCCAGGAATTTTATGATTTCTGTAATAAAATCTTCCTTTTGCATCTCTTTTTGAGGCTTGGGCAAAACAGCCCTGACCCCTTCCTGTAAGGAACCAAGTGCAAAAGCATTATCAAGAGCAGATACGAACTGAACAATTGAGATATTCGGATATTTCTTCTTGATCTTTTGCCTCAGGCTGATGATTTGTTCTTCAGAATACCCCTTATCCGACTTCCACGGAGTGTCAACCACCAGAATAGGCATGCTTTTTATTGAAAGGCACTGTGCAATGATACGCTCCAGTTCTTCGTCCTCTGCAGTGGCAAACACAAGGGTGTCATCACTCTTGCAGATCGTCATAACAGCATGTTTGATGATCTGGTCTCCGCTGAAAAGGATCAGGGCATTAGCACTTTCCTTATTTCTCGCAGATGCATAAGCCCCGACGCTAAAGGTAGCTTTCCCAAGAAAAGAGATAAATGCCTCTTGCTCCTGTGTTGAAAAATCAGACAATATGTCACGCATTGTATGGCGATGAATCTCTGAAGTATT
>CAZBSJ010000088.1:5901-7054 GCA_964494165.1 uncultured Nitrospiraceae bacterium | reverse complement strand
AGAAGCGCTCTTTGTTGATTTCTGGTATTATTTTTAAATGAAAGAGCGTTTAGATAAAGAACTCTGCGAGAAACTCTGTTCATATTATAAACCTTCAAAAAAAGAAGACTTATCCTGCATGGGGCTTACTGTAATCAGAAGACTTGGAGAAAAGGGGAGGAAGCTATCAATAGCTGAACCAAATCTTCCGTTAGACAGAGAAAATGTGATATCACTAGAAAAAATAGTCTGCATAAAATGCCCCTTTTATGAAGACGACTGCGATTTTGTTTCCAGAACTGAAGGCGCTCTGCCTTGCGGAGGCTTTATATTTATATGTGATCTCATAAGCAAAAAAAATCTTACTATTGACGACATAAGAAATATAGTCTAAACTTTTCTAATAACATGAAGATCTATGAAGTAGTGAATTTTGCTTTGCAAAATCAGGGTGAGTATGTCCTCGGCTCAAAGGAACTGAATACCCACGCCTGCTATCTTGTCTATGGAGTATTAAGGCAGGGGGAGAAAGAGAGATTGATAAAGCCGGGTGAAGGCCACGAAGAGATTTTGTGTCTGGTCCAGGGAGAGGTAGTGCTTCGTGACGGCAGCAGTTCATTTAACCTTAAGCAGGGACAGGCTTTGCATGTTAAGGGGATAGAGACTTTTCTTATGGATAATGCAGGCAATGCTGACGCGGTTTACTTTATCGCAGGCGGACATGCGGAAAGGCATGGACATTAAGGTTCCAAATACACTTGTGTGAGCATGGAGGGTTTATGGAAGGATTTTCTATCAGTGAAGTAATAGAGCAGGCAGTTCAGACTGAGAAGCTCGGATACGAATTCTATACAAAAATGGCGAAAAAATTTGAAAAAGATGAGGGATTAAATAAACTTTTCAGCACACTTGCCGAAAAGGAACTGCAGCATGAAAAGGTCTTTGAAGATTTAAAGAAAACAGTCAAGGACAATGCCCCGGCAGGCTGGGACGAGGTTTCGAGGTATCTCAGAGCAATAGTAGAATCAGAGTTTTTCATCGGGAAAAATAAAGCATTGCCTAGTCTTGATCATGTAAAGACAATAAAAGATGCTGTTAAATTCGCAATGGGCTTTGAAAAGGAGACATTGCTTTATTATTATGCATTAAAGGATGCCCTAAAAGAGAAGGACGT
>CAZBSJ010000088.1:0-5801 GCA_964494165.1 uncultured Nitrospiraceae bacterium | reverse complement strand
TTCTTATGGATTATTCGATAAAAATAGGCGGAGAGGCAGGTCAGGGTATTCAGACCATCGGCGATACCTTAGCAAAGGTCTTTTCAAGGGCCGGCTACCATGTCTTTACGCATCAGGACTACGAATCCCGAATAAGGGGAGGCCATAATTTTTTCCAGATACGTTTCTCTGATAACCCTGTGATGTCATCGCTTGGGAAAATCGATATCATAGTTGCCCTTGATAAAGAGAGCATTCTTTATCACGAAAAGGAATTATCAGAGAACGGACTCATAATGTATGATTCCGCTTCATTAAAACAGAAATTCGAAGGTCCTTTCTTTATCGACATCCCTTTTGTCCGGCTTGCAGTGGAGCATGGCAAGAATAAAATAATGGCTAATACTGTTGCCACAGGTGCGGTGCTGGGGATTTTGGGTGTCGATTTGGAGATACTCAATACGATCATAAAAGATACATTTAAAAAGAAGGGCGAAGATGTCATTAAGGCAAACATAAGCTCTGCTGATGCCGGCAGAGACTTTGCAGTGAAGAATTGCAAGAGATGTTCATTCACTTTAAAGAAGCCTGATTCTTCTGCATTAAAGCCAAAGATGCTGATAGCAGGCAATGAGGCGATAGGCCTTGGAGCTGTTGCCTCAGGATGCAAGTTCTATTCAGCATATCCGATGACTCCTTCTACCGGAATTATGAATTATATTGCTGATAAAGAAAAAGATTACGGGATTGTTCTTGAGCAGGCTGAAGATGAAATCGCAGCTATTAACATGGCCTTAGGCGCTTCTTTTGCCGGCGTCAGGGCAATGACAGGAACTTCGGGCGGAGGCTTTGCTTTAATGGTCGAAGGGCTTTCACTTGCTGCAATTACTGAAACGCCTGTAGTTATCGCCCTTGCGCAAAGGCCCGGCCCTGCAACAGGCTTTCCCACAAGGACAGAGCAGGGTGAATTATTGTTTGTTATACATGCGGCGCATGGCGAATTCCCGCGGGTAGTGTTTGCGCCGGGAACCCCAGAACAGGCATTTTTTCTTACAAATAAGGCTTTTGATATTGCGGAGAAATACCAGATACCTGTCTTTATACTTACAGACCAGTATCTTGCAGATACTCAGTGGACATTTGAAGGATTTGATGTGCAGAGATTGAAATATACTGATTACAGGATCAGAGGAGATGCATTTAAAAAACTCGAAAAATATAACAGGCATGCGTTTACTGAAAGCGGCATAACACCGTTGGGAGTGCCCGGAGATGCAAAACATCTTGTAGTGACTGACAGCGATGAACATAGCGAGGAAGGACATATAGTCGAGGATGCAGAAACTCGGATAAAGATGATAGATAAGAGGCTCTTCAAAAAGCTGGCACTGCTTAGAAATGAAATCGAGCCGCCGGTTTTATACGGCGATTCTAATCCCGACATAGTTATAACAGGATGGGGTTCTACATACGGGTTGATGAAAGAGGCCGTTGACAATTTATCAGGAAAGAAGATAGCTATGCTTTATTTTAGTGAAATATATCCGATGCCCTTGACTGATAAATTTGATTATATTCAGGCATGGAAGAAGGCAAAGCTCAGTATCTGTATAGAAAACAATGCAACTGGCCAGTTTGCCAGGCTTATGAGAGCAGAGGCCGGATATGAATTTAAGGAAAAGATTAACAGGTTTGACGGAAGGCCATTTTTGCTTGAAGAACTATTGAATGAGATAAAAAAGAGGATATGATTGGGAAGCAGCATATAATGTTTTATAGAGTCAAGCCTGGCTTTCGCTTGCTACGATATTTTTCGACAGTTCTAAAGCTCATTACGCTACTGCCTCAAAACTCGTCCCGAAGGCTTTCGGGACTCAGACAGTTGAGGCTGTGGCCGCTTCATTTCGCTAAGAACTGTTATCGAAAAATCTCTGATGCCGCTCAATCCAGTCTTGACTCTATTTTTATTGATTGGGAGAGAATAGATGCCAAGCTTAGAAGATTATAAAGGACAGACACCGGCATGGTGTCCCGGATGCGGGAATTTCGGCATTCTCAAAACTTTCAAAGACGCAGTTGTTGAACTCGGTATAGAACCTCACCAGTTTACTATGGTCTCGGGAATAGGCCAGGCAGGAAAATTCCCGCATTATCTGAAGTGCAATACTTTCAATGGGCTGCATGGAAGGACATTGCCTGTTGCGACCGGAATGAAACTAGCCAACCATGAAATGCTTGTAATTGCGGTTGCAGGGGACGGCGATTGCTACGGAGAAGGGGGAAACCATCTTAATCATGCAATAAGGAGAAATATCAATGTAAAGCTTTTTGTGCATGACAACCAGATTTACGGGCTTACAAAAGGGCAGGCCTCTCCCACAAGCATGGAAGGAATGAAGACAAAGACACAGCCGTTCGGCGTATTTTCCGAGCAGTTAAACCCATTAGCATTAGCTATAGCTCTTGACTGCAGTTTTGTCGCAAGGAGTTTTTCAGGCGACATGCCGCACTTAAAAGGAATTATAAAAGAGGCGATAAACCATAAGGGCTTCAGTCTTGTTGACATCCTGCAGCCATGCGTAACCTTTAACAAGATAAATACTTTTGAGTGGTATAAACAAAGGGTTTATCATATTGAGCAGGAATATAACCCGGAAGACAGGGTAAAGGCATTTGAACGGGCGCTGGAATGGGGAGATAAGATTCCTTTGGGAATAATCTATAGGAAAAACAGACCGATTTTAGAAGAGAGGGTTCCTATCATATTGGATAAACCATTGGTAAAACAGCCGTTTGATGTTTTAAAAATTAAAGAGACCCTGATGGAGTTTTATTGATTATGATTGATAAAGAATTAGTGGCAAATCTAAGGCTTTTTCACGGCTCTTATAATATTCTGATAATGCTGCTTTTTATCTGTCAGGGAGTGCTTGGTTTTAGGATAAGAAGAGAAAGAAAGATGAATATTCAATCCGGCGCAGTAAAGAAGCACAGAAAACTGGGACCTGTTTTCGCAATCCTGGGCATATCAGGTTTTTTTCTGGGTTTAGCATTGGTTTACCTTGATCACGGGCATGTTTTAAAGCATCATCTTCATTTCACTGCAGGGTTAGCAATAGTGTTTTCGATAACATCAGCTTATTCTATCTCCAGAAAGATTAAGGGCTTGGAATCATCATGGAGAACATCACATCTTATCCGCGGCATCTTAGTGCTTGTTTTATATCCAGTCCAGATAGCTCTGGGTTTAGGAATGCTCCTCAAATAATCATTCTCTGACCATGAACGATATTGATAAGACAAAAGAGCAACTGATTAACGAGCTTGGAGAACTCCGCATTCAGATAAGTGAATTGAGAAAATCTTCTGAGGGGTTTAAGGAATCAGAGGAGAAATTCAAGACACTCGCAGAGCAGTCGCCGAATATGATCTTTATAAATAAAAGGGGAAGAATAGTTTATACAAACAAAAAATGCGAAGAAGTTATGGGGTATACAAAAGATGAATTCTATTCAGAAGGTTTTAACTTTCTGAATTTGATGGCCCCGGAACACAGGGAATTAACGTCTGTAAATTTCAGCAGTCATATGAAGGGAGAGGAAGTTTTACCCCACGAATATACCCTGCTTACCAAGAACGGGGAGAGGATAGATACTCTCATAACGACAAAGCTTATCCATTATGACGGAGATGGTGCAATTCTTGGGATAATAACTGATATAGCAGATCTCAAAAAAACTGAAACTATGCTTAAAGAATCCGAACATAGATACCGTGATCTCTATGATAAGGCTCCTGATATGTACCACACTCTGGACAGAAACGGCATAATCATAGATTGCAATGAGACCGAGGCTAAAATGCTGGGATATCCAAAAGAGGAAATGATCGGAAGGCATATCACAGATTTTTTCACTGAGGATTCGAAGAAGTTCTTTACAAGAGATTTCCCCAGTTTAAACGAAGATAAACCTCAGATTACCATAGAAAGAGAATTTGTAAGAAAGGATGGCACTTCATTCCCGGCAAGCCTGAGCGTATTTTCAGAATATGACGAAGACGGAAAACTCATCAGGGCGATGACTATTGCAAGAGATATAACAGACAGAAAAAGAATGGAAACAGAACTATTGAAGATAGAGAAGCTTGAATCTCTGGGAATACTAGCCGGCGGCATTGCTCATGATTTTAATAACATACTGACCGCTATTTTGGGCAGCATTTCCCTTGCCAAGCTCTCTGCCTCTCCTGGCGCTGAACTTTATGAAAGGCTCTCTGATGCGGAAAAGGCATCTATGCGTGCCAGAGACCTGACCCAGCAGCTTCTTACTTTTTCCAAAGGCGGAATACCTGTGAAAAAAACCGTGCTTGTCAGCGACCTGATAAAGGAATCAGCCAAGTTTGCTCTGAGGGGCTCTGATGTCAGGTGCGATTTTTATTTTCCTGAGAAACTCTGGCAGGTGGATATCGATGAAGGTCAGATAAGCCAGGTTATCAATAACCTGATTATTAATGCTGATCAGGCTATGCCGCAGGGCGGAACTATAGAAGTAAAGTGCGAAAACATAACGGTAGGCTCCGGGAGCGTAATTCCTCTGAATCCGGGCCGGTATGTGAAAATATCAGTAAAGGATCACGGAATCGGCATTGCATCCGAACATCTAACAAAGATATTTGACCCGTTTTTTACTACAAAGCAGAAGGGCAGCGGCCTGGGTTTGTCTATTGTCTATTCAATTATTAAGAAACATGACGGATACATTTTTGCCGAATCAAAGATATCTGAGGGGACGACATTTCATCTATACCTGCCTGCTTCTTCAGAAACGGCAGCAGACAGGCAGACTGGGGACGAAGATATCTTCTATGGCAAAGGGAAAATACTGGTGATGGATGATGAGGAATCAATAAGGCAGATTATTGAGAGCATGCTTGAACGTCTCGGATATAAAGGTGTTTTTGCCAGAGAGGGCAGCGAGGCCATTGAACTTTATAGGAAAGCCGGGGAATCCCAGTCCCCGTTTGATGCGGTTATAATGGATTTGACTGTGCCGGGCGGGATTGGCGGCAAAGAGGCGATACATAAGCTTCGCGATATTGATCCAAAGGTAAAGGCAGTTGTTTCGAGCGGTTATTTGTATGACAATGTTATGGCTAATTACAAAGATTACGGCTTTGTCGGGGCTATAACAAAACCGTTTAAATTTGCAGAGCTGAGCAGGCTTTTGCATGAGGTAGTCTCAGGAAACCGGCGCTAATCTTTCTTTGAACAGACATTTCATAAAATTGGCTGTCCGGAGTGAATATTTATTTTCTCATAATGCACAGATTTAGCCATTTTTTCTATAATAAACCTTAAGCGAGAAGACAGTGATAAGACCTGATTCCATACAATTATTAGAGTTCAATAAGATCCTTGATTTGATTTCAGGATTTTCCAACAGCGATGCATCCCAGAAATCTGTACGCGAAATCAGGCCTATGAAAGATAAGACCGGGATAGAAAAAAGATTTGAACAGATTCTTGAGATCCAGAGGCTGACACAGGAAAACGACCCTTTGAGGATGAGCAGATTCCAGGATCTCTCCCAGCAAATCATTAAGATCAGGCCTGAGAATGCTGTTCTTGAAGCCTCTGAGCTTTTGCCATTTATGATTTTATTGAGATTAATATCTGAAATCTCATCCCAGATACGGGGATACGACTTTCTGCCTCTGCTTAATGAGCTTACGTCTCATTTAACAGGCTTTCCGGATATTCTCAGAAGGCTGGAGAAATCAATAAGCGGTGACGGCACATTGCTTGATACCGCATCTCCTGA
>CAZBSJ010000087.1:0-7088 GCA_964494165.1 uncultured Nitrospiraceae bacterium | reverse complement strand
GAAAAAGTAAGTAGCAGGTGTTTGTAGTTAAATTTTGCAACAAATAGCATAGTTTGATCATCTTCTTGAAAGTTCTTCACAGCATCCTTTCGGTCTAACGTGCTGATTACAGTGCCATCGAACCTGACTGGTCTAAAGTGTTGATATCTCTTGTAGATGATCTCTAGAGAAGCTGTAAAGAAGGACCATATTATGACCTTTTCTCTTTGTCTTGATATCAATTCATCTAGTATTGAATCTAACGCCAATATTTTTGCCGGCATTTCCTTATAGCCACTCACAACAGACGCTGGCGTAGTGCATATCTGTAAAAGTGAAAAACGGCGGGCCATAAATGATGCTATATTTTTTTTGAAGCTGATTTCATTAACAGACTGTAAGTCATGTATATATTCTCTCAGTGCTGCTTTATAGACTTTCTCTTGCTCTACCTGGAGCGGGATAAGTACTCTGTGAAAAGTCTTGCCTGGCAGCTCAAGTAATATATCCTGCTTAAGACGTCTGATATATAAACCACGTTCCCTAATGATCCTCTGTACTATGGGACGAGCATCCTCACGTTCCTTAGGGATAACTATACCTTTGAATGCAACCCCTCCGTCTGCAATATTGAATTGCTCAACAATGTCATGTGGACTATTAGGTGCTGGGGTTCCACATAAGACTATACACCTCTCAACGGACTTACGTAGACATTTAATTGACCGCGTACGCTTGGCACCTGGATTTTTTACAAAGAAACTTTCGTCAATCACAAGAAGCACTTTCTTCTGCTCCGCTTCGATCAACTCCCGTAATCTGTAGTTTAAGCTGACTGTTGTCTCAAAGTTAGTTATATATAGATCAGCCTGAAAATCTAATGCCAGTCTTTTTTCTTTTTTTGTACCAACAATAGGTCTTGTACTATATGTGCCACCGAAAAATCTCTCTGCATCTTTGACCCACTCGAAGACTACATTCTTAGGAGCTATCACAAGTGCCTTTGTAACTATGCCCAATTGCCTCAGTCTATGATATGCAAATAACGTCATGACCGTTTTACCCAGCCCCTGTTCGTCGAACAAACAAAGCCCTTTGATATCGGGATGTGTCGCAACTGCAACAGCCTGGATCTGGTGCGTATCTAACTCGAAAAGGCCATGGCACTTCTCTACCATGTCTACCTGAGGCTTCTTTCTGAGAATCTGTTCGATCGTCCTCTTTTGAGTTGCGATAGCTCCTTCACTATTTGCGAGCACGTCAGCATGAGCAGTAACCGCTTGTTCTATATCGAGAGTCCATCCAGCGAAAGCTTCCCGGACTTTCAAGAGCGCTGAACTTGGCAGATATACCTTCTTCGAAGTTCTATCTACATGACCTGTGAGACCGGCGTTGCGAATGACCTTCTCCACTGATCTTAAGGATGAAGTACTAAGCGGACGGACAACAATCGTTCGGTCGTTCGGGCCACTTGAGATCGCAACTACATTTTCACGCACGACTTTTACCTATCTTGTGTTCTAAGAGACCGCTGAGGATTTTAACAACGTCATCAAGTATCTGGCCAAGTTTTGATAGGGAATCAACATTTAACTGACGGAAATCTTCTCTTTTAAAAGAGTCCAGCCATGCTGCAAACTGTGAGATTTTCTCGTTGGCGGCCTCTTTGTCCTTAACTCTTATAGGATCATTGGCGATTACCGTCTGGATTGCCCGCTTTACACTGTCTGAGTCCTCTGCATTCGCCTGCCGACGAGCTACTGGATCGGCCAGAATTTTCGGAACCATTCTTACGTCAGCGAATGCCTTGAACTTGTCGTCCCATAACCATCCAAATACCTCATCTCGTGCTTCGGGATCTGACTTCAAAACGCCCCATACCCCAGCTTTACTTAACTCGTCAAAGTACTCAAAGCGATCCTGAATTTTTAAATCCACCTCAGTGCTTTCACGAGAATGCTCTTCTTCGTGATATTCTTTAAACTGAAGTGCTAGATCATACATTTTGATCCACCTGTCAGCTTGTCGCCATCCCTTCAATCCATATTCTTGGGCTAACTGCTGTTTAACCATCCGGGACAACGTGGGGTCTGTCGGATCGGCAGACATTTTTTGTGTGTACTTGCTGTGGATTTGTTCTGCTTTCACATATGCCGGCCATGGAATGAAGTCCTTCTCAACAAAATTCAGTTCAGTAATCACACAGTGTTTTAACCGTTGGTCATATGAAGGGTCACCGCTTGGGGTAAGGACATATGCAGGTATCCATTGTGCCTGTTCCCTATACTTTTCGAACCTCGGAATTTTCATAATATGCGTTGTCCCGTAAAAACGCCTGTTTCCGTCCCAAAGTTCAGCCTTACCGTTGCTTCCAGTGAAAATAACAATCGGCTCTTGAACCCCATTCTTAGCTATGTTCTCAGCAAGCCTTTCAATGTGGAACGGTCGCTTGGACTCTTTCGATTCTTCGTCGTCTGCCTCCACCATTATTTCGTAAATAGCTTCAGTCGATGGGATTAGAGTGAGGTCGTTACGTCTAGCCCGCCATCTATTCAAAAAGTACTTAAGTCTTATGTTCTCAACATATCCTTCGATATTACTGAAATGCACAAAGCCCTGCCAAACTGTGACGTCGATTTCATGGAATTTCTTGCGAACCCTTCTCGGTATATACTCAGGCTGTAAACTATGGGCTTCATCTACAAATCGTTGTAATATGGGTGGCCATTCGCCTACTTCTACTGTAATTTGTTTTTTCATTTCATGCCTCCTGTAAAACCTTAATTTATTCTTAGTTCATAAACATAGAGTCTGAGGTGTTGCATTTATTCTGTTTCGAGTTCTGTGTCATCGTCTGATGGGAATAGACCTTCTTCCTCAAAGATTCCAAAAACTTCAGGTTTTCTAAGTCTAATTCCTTTGTTTTTTATGATTTCTGGGATTATTTTTTTCATTTTTTCGAAAGCTCTTTTTTTTCTCGACCGGAATGTGTTTGGATTAGTACCTGAGTCGAACAAAGCTTCACTCGCTGTATAGTCTGTCCCGAAAATCAAAAGGCTTTTTACGGCATCCTGTTCAGGGGGACTTAATATTTTTAAAGCCTCATGCACCACATCTACTGCCCATGGCTGCCCCTCAGCATCTATATCTTCATTAAGGCTCTCAATAAGTATTACGGCAGAATTTGCTATGACCGCCGTATCCTCGATATTGATTTCATTCTGTACGCCTTCGCTATCAATTTCTTCTACTAGCGAGGGCAACATGAGTGCATCTGCATGGTTATAACTGGTTCGGTTGATGAGAGATCTCCTTCATTATTAGAAGCATCCGACGGTCTTAACCCTAAATTGTCGTTGTATTCAATCCCCTTGCTCTCAGCTATTTCTTTCAAAAAGCGTATTGCTGCATATTTTGCGCTTTGCCATATATAACCTTCAGGATTCTCTATTTCAGCGCGCTTGTTATCGGGTATATTCAAAAATCCTTCTAAGGCTTCATTGAATAGATCCTCGCAGTCTTCATCGGTAAAACGGAACCATGAAGGGCAATTTTTTATAAATCTTTCAGGATTTCTGAGGTATCTCTGAACTTTTGGAGCTAATTCCTCTGTAACCGTCCCATAGAACTCTGAAATCATACCTTCGATCCAATATTTCTTTAACCGCTCTTTTAATGGTAGTAGAGCATATTCGAACAATGAAGATTTTTGCTCCCAACTGTCGTCACACATTATTCACGGTATCCTCCTCATATAAGTTCGCTCAACTTTCATATGGTTAGAGTAGTAGGTGTTGCATCCCTTTCTCTGCCTACCTAAATGTACTAATGACCACAAAAGACAATCCATTGGAACATAACATATAATATAACAATCCTTAAATGGACATTCGTTTATGAACAATAGAAAGATTTACATGTAAACAATGAAGAAAGATATTTCTTTTGTAAATAGCATATTAGAAAAAACCTACCATTCTCCTCGTCTCGGGAACAAGAAGAACCCCCTGAACGAACTCTTGTACATCCAATTGTCTCTCCGTACGACAGGTCCTAGTTTTGGAAGGGTATATTACGGGTTTAAAAAGATATTCCAAAAATGGGATGACGTATACAAGGCGCCACAAAAGGGAGTTGCAAAGGCCCTTTATAATGCCGGTCTTTCAAACCAGAAAGCAGCTAACCTTAAGAGTATACTGGAGAAATTGAAACAGGATTTTGGGATGGTCTCATTGGCTCCTCTCAGAAGTTATTCAGATCGGGCCATGGAGGACTACTTATGTTCGCTTCCTGGTCTCGGTAAGAAATCGGCCCGGTGTATTATGCTCTACTCCTTTGATCGGCAGGTCTTCCCGGTCGATGCACACTGCTTCCGGATCGTCAAACGTTTAGGCTGGCTCAGAAGGGATGCAAAGTATAACGACAAGATAGCAGACCGTATTCAGGAAATAATGCCGCCTAAATCCCGGTACTCCTTGCATGTGAACATGGTCGCTCACGGCAGAGCACTGTGTCTTGACCGATACCCGAGATGTAATATATGTCCTATTTTGAAGGTATGTCATTTCGGACAACGGAAAGCCAGTTTACGGAAACAAATTAGCGGATAATAATTGGTCGTTTACTACCTATCGATTTGTAAGGCTTTCTCCGACCTGAGATAGCCATTCTTTAGCCGCCTCCGTGTCAGAGTTGCTTCTCAAATGAGGCGGGTGCATCTGGGTTTTTCGACGTTTGCTTAGTCGTTTCTCTAAAAGGGGATCCCCACATACCACTACCCCTTTTCTATCCTCTGCTTCAGCGGGCAGACCCTGTCTTGCAGTACTTTTCATTGTCTTTTTTAGCATTATCCCAACTGCATGCCCAAGGCTGAGCGGCACAGCATTTCCGATCATAGTATATTTTTCTCTGATGTTGCCGACAAAAATATAACTGTCTGGGAACTCCTGTATTTTGGCATATTCCTCAACAGAAAGAGGCCTGTCTTTAGTCGGGTGACAAAGCATTGTAGCTTTCCCGTCTGGAGCAGTAGTTAGACTAGGCGAAGGGTTATCCCATGACAACCTCCGATAAAAACCTTTCCTCCCTCCCCAAGAGTTATATGCAGCACCGAGTGCTTTTTCTTGCAACCTTTTGGGTAACGAAGACCAACACTCACCGGGAGAGATACGTCTGAGGAATTTCAGGTTCGTTTCAGAAAACTCCACCCATTCTTTCGACTTAAGGCCACGGACTGCACCACCTAATGTGTTCCATTCCGGTTTTCCGTTTTCCCCACTCCGTGAATGTGTCGTTTCGGGGATATCGATCATTTCTCCATCCCGGCTTCCTATTATTAATACCCTGTGTCTTGATTGAGGAGTCCCGTAGTCCGCAGTATTAACAAGACTATACACAATGTAATATCCGAGAGTAGAGAGTTCTTGGAGGATTACTTTAAATGCAGACCCTAATTCCTCTTCAGGAGACAGCGGTGGAAACCCAGGACCTCTTTCGTCTAATGTCCTGTGTTTTACTGCTGCTGATAGTAATCCTTTAACGTTTTCCATAATAAAGAAACGGGGTCGAGTTTCACGGACAATCCTGCAAAAATCTTTGAACAAACCCCCTCTCGGGTCACCTAATGACTTCCTGTTACCAGCAGTACTAAAACTTTGACAGCATGGTCCTCCAGATACAATAGTTGCCTCCCCCACGCTCAAATCAGCTTTTTCAATGATATCATTCGAAGTGATATTCTCTATAGGTAAGTTAATAACAGGCAGATACTTTTTATTAGCCTTAATCGTTGCAACTGCTATTTTATTTGTTTCAACAGCAACACAGGCTTTAAACCCAGCTTTTTCTAACCCGAGGTCAAGTCCCATCGCTCCACTGAACAAAGAAATTATGTATCCATTATGTCGCGCCATATTATGTTATAACATGAAAGTTAGGTCGAGGTCCAGTAAAAAACGGCAGTCAAGATTCGCGTACAACTTCTAAATCAGCTACCGGGTAAATGCTCGTTGGTTGTAATGGCAAGTCAACCAAGTGCTGTACCAATACTCTGCCCCCGTCAGGATCTTCTATAAGTATCATCAGGGCATTGTCATCCCCCGGGTCAACTACAGTTTTGAACTTCACTATATCACCTTTTTTCATGACACTCCTATGTTAATACCTCTTTTTCTTCTCCACAATCTTCCCGACGATATGATACTTGACCCTTTTCTTAAGCTCGATATCAGGATACTTCGGGTTGAGCGGGTGAAGGACAGTAGTTTCGCCATACACCTTCAACTGCTTAAAGGTCGCTTCTTCTTCATCATTCTTCACGACAACATAGTCACCTGATTTTGCTTCAACGTGAGGATTCACGATGACGATCTCGCCTTCCTTGAATTCCGGCTCCATGGAGTCGCCTTTTATTTTAAGAGCAAAGACATTCTTTCCCTTGACCTCGGTCTCTATCCAGTCGTCAGCATCACCCGGCTGGAAGTTATCACAGACCGCTTCCCACTTGCCGGCAATTACCCAGGAGACCACCGGAACCGGTCTTGTATTTTTCATAGCCACAGGCTCGACATTAACAGGAAGATATCCTGTCTCCTGCAGAAATTCCTGGACATCAGCATTCAGGGCCTTGATGATCTTCATCAGGACATCAAAGGTCGGTTTACGCTGTTCGTTCTCGATATAAAGGACATGCCCGTCAGATATCCCGGCCCTGCGTGCAACCTCCCGCGCAGACAGTCCTTTTTCCTCTCTCTTGTCTTTTAAATACTTGCCTAAGGTTTTCATGATATAAACTATAGTTTACTTTTTAGGCAGTTGTCAAGAACTTTTTGCAGACTATTGTGAATTTTTTCTTGACAGGAGGCTGCCCACTGTGATTAAACTAACTATACGAAGCAGAAAGGAGGTGGTTTCATGAGACAGTTCAATCCGGCAAGGGTGATGGAGCGGAGAAAGAGCCTGAAAAAGACCCAGTTCGACGTAGCAAAGGAGGCAGGGCTAAGCCTTGCATCTATCTCGTATATCGAGGGCGGCAAAAAGATGCCGAAGGCGAATACCCTGATGAAGTTGGCAGATGCCCTGAAGTGCAAGGTCGACTATTTTTTTGCCCC
>CAZBSJ010000086.1:0-7120 GCA_964494165.1 uncultured Nitrospiraceae bacterium | reverse complement strand
TCGTTTTGTGCGAAATAATTTTCCATTTTTTATGAGTTTTTCAGCAGCCTGTTAAATACGTTCAAATACTATATCCTGCCTTAATTAAGACTGCGATTTTATCTGAGTTTTGACGCTCATTTTGTGGTAAAATATAGTGCTTTTCTGGCTAATCAATCTAATCAAAGAAGGAGATATATGGCGAAGGTTCCAATAAGCATCGAAGAAGAAATGAAGGTTTCCTATCTTGATTACGCGATGAGCGTAATCATAGGCAGGGCATTGCCTGATGTAAAAGACGGGCTTAAGCCTGTGCAGAGAAGGATACTTTATGCAATGTTCAGGGAAGGCCTTCTCTCTAACAAGAAATATTCAAAATGCGCCGGTGTTGTGGGCGAGGTTCTAAAAAAATACCATCCGCATGGTGACACTGCTGTTTATGATGCACTCGTAAGGCTTGCGCAGGATTTTAATATGAGATATCCACTGATAGACGGTCAGGGGAATTTCGGCTCTATTGACGGCGATCCGCCGGCAGCCTACCGTTATACAGAGGCAAGACTAGCAAAACTTGCGGAAGAACTGCTTTCAGACATAGATGAAGAGACAGTGGACTTTATGTCTAATTTTGATGAGACGACCGAAGAACCTCTGGTCCTTCCTTCAAGAGTCCCGAATCTGGTGATAAACGGCTCTTCAGGCATTGCTGTCGGTATGGCAACTAATATCCCGCCGCATAATCTTGGCGAGATCATCGACGGACTTGCGATGATCCTTGATAATTCAGATACAACGGTTGAAGAGCTTATGACTGCTGTTAAGGGCCCTGATTTTCCTACAGGCGGCGTGATACATGGTACAGAAGGGATTGTTGATGCGTATAACTCAGGAAAGGGTCTTATAAAGATAAGGGCTAAAGCAAGGATAGAGCAGGAATACCGCGGGGGCGAAAACATAATAATTACAGAGCTCCCTTATCAGGTGAATAAGGCAAGGCTGATAGAAAAGATTGCTGAACTCGTAAGAGATAAAAGGATAGAAGGCATATCAGAGATAAGGGATGAGTCTGACAGAGACGGCATAAGGGTAGTGCTTGAGCTGAAAAGGGGCGAGATTGCAGAGGTTGTATTAAATAACCTCTACAAGCACACACAGATGGAGTCAACATTCGGCATTATCATGCTTTCACTTGTCAACGGACAGCCACAGGTTCTGGGATTGAAAAAGATCCTCAGCCATTTCCTCAGGCACAGGCGCGACGTAGTCATAAGGCGTACTAGATTCAGGCTGAGAAAGGCAGAAGAAAGGGCCCACATATTAGAGGGGCTTAAGACTGCCATTGACCATATTGATGAGATAGTCAATTTAATAAAGAGGTCTAAGACACCTGAAGAGGCAAAGCAGGGCTTGATGCAGAATTATCCGTTATCAGCGATTCAGGCCCAGGCAATCCTCGACATGAAACTCCAGAGACTTACAGGTCTTGAGCGTGAAAAGATAATAAAGGAATACACCGAGACATTAAAGGAGATTGAAAGGCTGAAGGCCATACTCGGCAGCGATTCTCTGATTTCGCAGGTAATAAAGGACGAACTTATCGAGATAAAGGAAAAATATGCTGATGAGAGAAGGACAGAGATAGCATCAGAGACAAAAGAGATCACTATCGAGGACCTTATCACTGACGAGGACATGGTCATCACCCTCTCGCATCAGGGTTACATAAAGAGAAACCCTCTCTCTGCCTACAGAAGCCAGCGGCGCGGAGGAAAAGGCCTTATCGGCATGGAGACAAAAGAAGAGGATTTTGTGGAGCAGCTTTTTATCGGCGCCACGCACGATTACATGCTCTTCTTTTCCAACCTCGGCAGATTGTACTGGCTTAAGACATATCAGATACCAGAGGCAGGCAGGACTGCAAAAGGAAAGGCGCTTGTGAACCTCCTTCATCTCTCTGACGCAGAGAAGATTACTACAGCGCTTCCTGTCAGGAATTTTAAGGACGGTTATCTGGTGATGTTCACCAAAAAAGGCACGGTCAAAAAGACCGCTCTCGAAGAATACAGCAATCCGCGGGGCAAAGGGATTATATCTATTACGCTCGGCAAAGGCGACGAGCTTATATCCGTAAAAAAGACAGACGGCAAGAGCGACCTAATAATAGGGACCAAGAACGGCCTCTCGATACGCTTCAATGAAGAAGACGTGCGCGATATGGGAAGAACGGCAAAAGGCGTGATAGGGATCCGTCTTTTAAAAGGTGATGAGGTTGTGTCTGCCGAGGTTGCTGAAGAGAGGACAGCCCTGCTTACTGTAACGGAAAGAGGTCTTGGCAAGCGCACTGCGATCGAGGACTATCCTGTGCAGGGCCGCGGAGGAAAGGGCGTTATATCCATTAAGGTTGCTGAGAAGGGCGGCAAGGCAGTAGGGCTTATGCAGGTGCGCGATGAAGATGAGATAATGATGATAACAAATTCAGGCAAGCTCATAAGGATGTCAGCCGGAAACATATCCATGCAGGGAAGAAATACCCAGGGAGTGAGACTCATGGATGTGGATGCAGGTGACAAGATTGTGAGCATAGGAAAAATAGCAGAAAAGGATTAAGCTAAAACCAAGAGGAGATAAGATTGCAGACTGTCATAAGAAATCTTGTTAAGTTTTCCCTCTATTTTTTCGGGATAATACTTATTATCCTGACCTTTGCATACTTAACGTTCAAGATGCTCAGCTTCAGCAGGACTGTTGAGGTGCCGGACCTCTTAGGGAAAAATGTTATGGAGGCAACCGAACTTCTGAGCGGAAAAGGACTTAATATGAAGATAGAAGGCGAGGACCATGACTCTATTGTGCCTGCAGGCCAGGTCTTAAAACAGGACATACCTGCGGGAAGCAGGGTAAAAGAGCACAGAAGGGTTAAGGTCATCTTAAGCAAGGGACCCCGCGTAAGGTCGGTTCCCCCTGTTGTGGGAGAGACTGTTTCAAGGGCGGAGTCAATATTTCTTCAGAAAGGACTGAAGGTCGGAAGGATTATCCCTGTTCATTCAAATACAGTAGAGAAAAACAGGGTGATTGTGCAGAAGCCGAATCCTGATGAACAGATAACAGAAAAGATAACGCTGATTGTGAGCGCAGGGCCGTATGAGTCTTTTTATTATTGTCCTGATTTCCGCGATATGAAACAGGCGGATGCCTTACAACTAAGTAAAGAGCTGGGGTTGAACCTGAAGTTTATCGGAAAGGGCGATGTGGTCGAATCGCAGAAGCCCAAACCAGGAAGCCTTGTTAAGACTACGGACATAATAGAACTTCGCACAGTGGGAGGTTAGTATAAGCTTATGGGCAAGACCGTAAAGATAGCTCCGTCAATCCTGTCTGCAGATTTTCTGAGGCTGGGAGAGGAGATAAAGGCTGCGGAGGCAGCAGGAATTGACCTATTTCATATAGATGTCATGGACGGCCATTTTGTGCCGAACATAACCATAGGGCCTGCGATAGTAAAGGCCATAAAAGGCATAACAAAGATACCGCTGGACGTGCATCTCATGATAGACCAGCCAGAGAAATACATGGATGATTTTATTAATGCAGGCGCTGATTATCTCACTGTGCACATAGAGGCATCCGTGCATCTGCACAGGACAGTGTCGCGCATTAAGGAAAGCAATATAATGGCCGGGGTGTCTCTGAACCCTGCCACACCAATATCCAGCCTTGACAGCATTCTTCAGGATGTTGATTTTGTGCTTGTCATGTCTGTAAATCCGGGGTTTGGCGGCCAGGATTTTATTCCGCAGTCAGTAGAAAAGATTAAGCAGTTAAGAGAAACAATCATTGATAAAGGACTTAAAACACTCATAGAAGTTGACGGCGGCATCAAGCCTGAAAACGCCAGGCTGGTTGCGGATGCCGGCGCAGATATCCTTGTGATGGGCTCAGCGTTTTTTGGTTCTAAAGACTACGCATCTTTGTCAAAGAGATTGCGGGAAATACTCGGCAATTAATGTCTTCAAAAGCAGAATCTTTTTTATCCCGAGCAGAATCATTAAAGAACAACGCCAGATACAATGCTGCTTTGCGTCTTTTCCTTAAGGCAGAGACTGTATGCAGAAAAGAAAAAGACGAAAAGGGAATTCTCCAGTGCCTCATGTCTGCTGGCGACACCTGCCGAATGATAGGAAAATTTGAGACAGCCTCAAAATATTACGAGATGTCGATGAACCTTAGCAGCAAGATGAAAGACAGGGTGAGTCTGGCTGATTCAATGGTAGGTTTTGGGCTTTCGGCAAGGGCGCTTGGTGACTGGAAGAAGTCGCTTGGGCTTTTTTCAAAGGCAAAGAGGACATATGTAAAAATGAAGGACAGGCATGGGATTGCCTTTGTGCTTTGGGCAGAGGGCGGGGCTTATCGCGTCAAAGGCGAGATACCAAATGCCATTAAATCATTCAAAGACTCAATGAAGATATTCACTAAAGTGAAAGATAAATCAGGCATCGGATACTGTCTCTGCGGACTTGGGGGCGCTTCAAGGATTGCAGGGTTGTGCAAGGACTCTCTGGGATATTACACTAAGGCAAATAAGTTGTTCTCAAAAATGGGCGACAAATTCGGAGTTGCATACTCACATTGCGGAATCGGGAATGCATTGCGGATGTCAGATGATTATTCAGGCGCGTTAAAACATTTCAGTAAGGCAGTTACTCTGTACAGGGAGATAGGTGATATTGTCAGTTACTCTTACACGCTCTGGAGCCTCGGAAAGACATACACTATGCTCGGCAGGCTTAAAAACGCATTAGGCTATTTTAATAAGGCTGAGGCTTTCTTCAAAAAAACAAAAGATCCGCGGGGAATAATATACTGCTCGCTTGGAAAGGGCGAGGTAGAATTTTTAAACAGAAGGGTCTCTTCAGCAAAGAAATATTTTCTCTCAGCATTTGAGAGCGCATCAGCACATAAATTTTCTGTTGAAAGATGTCATGCAAAAACTTTTTTGTCATTTGTTGATGGAAAGACGGATGACAGATGTTATAATATTCTTAAATTAAAGTTGAAATTTCATTCAATACCATTTAATATTCCGTAAAATCAAAAAAAGATTTGCTTATCTGAAAAGTCAGGGGTTGATTTTTCTTTAATAGGCAGGGGGCAAAGCATGGGGGTTCTCAACCTTCCCAATACTCTTACGATATTGCGCATAATCATCATACCGCTGTTTGTAACGTCAGTCATATACAAGCGTTACGACCTTGCGCTCTATCTTTTTATCACTGCTGCGATAACCGATAACCTTGACGGCCTTATTGCCAGGCTGACAAATCAGAAAACAGAGTTGGGGACATTTCTGGATCCTATTGCAGACAAGTCTCTGCTCATGACGTCATTTGTGCTTTTCTCCATAAACGGTTGGCTGCCGACATGGTTAACCATAACAGTTATAAGCAGGGACGCAATAGTGATAATAGGGTGGCTTCTTGTTTATCTGATAACAAATACCTCGAACGTAGTGCCTACGTTTACAGGGAAGGCAGCGATAGCATCTCAGCTTATACTGTTGTGCTATGTGCTGCTGAAGATAAATGTAGCTTCAGTGCCGGATATTAGCAGTGTGCTGATATGGATTACGGCAGTGCTTACCGCAGTCTCCGGCGTACATTACATATACAGGGGTTTCAAGCTGACACATGCAGAATAAGGCTTGCGCTGAGATAGAGGCTATCACTCCAAAGAGCCTTGCTGAAAAAGCAGGACTTCTTCCTGGAGACATACTGCTTTCAATAAACGGAAATAGCCTTAATGACAGCATTGACTACATGTTTTACAGAAATGAGCCTGAGCTTGATATTGCCGTATTAAGAAAAGGTAAAAAGATATCACTCAAGATTTCACCTGAAGAAGGAAGCGATATCGGCATTGTCTTTAAGCCCTTCAAAATCAAGAGATGCAATAACAACTGCGTATTCTGTTTTGTATCACAGCTTCCAAAAGGCCTGAGAAAGACATTATATGTTAAGGATGAGGATTACAGGATGTCTTTCCTCTACGGCAATTATGTGACACTCACAAATTTATCGGCTCAGGACAGAAAGAGGATCGCTGAACAGAGGCTGAGCCCGCTTTACATATCAGTCCACTCCACAAATAAGGCGATACGCAACACCATGCTAGGAAATCAGAAGGCAGGCGACATACTTAAGGAGATAAAGTTCCTAAAGGACAACAAGATACGGATGCATACGCAGATAGTATTATGCCCCGGATACAATGACGGCAAGGAACTCCAGAAGACTATAAGAGACCTTTATTCCTTTTATCCGTATGTGTCTTCAATAGCAGTTGTGCCTGTTGGGCTTACTAAGCACAGAAAGCAGATTTTAAAGCCTGTGGAGACCGAAGACGCTTTAAAGACCATTGAGATGGTTGACTCATTTCAGAAGAGATTTTTGAAGAAACACGGAGAGCATATTGTTTACTGTTCTGACGAGCTTTACATTAAGGCCGGAGCAAATTTTCTCCCTGTGAAAGACTACGGCGACCTGTCCCAGATAGAAAATGGCGTGGGCCTGGTTCCGTTATTCATTTCGCAGTCAAAGAAGATAAAGATACTCGGCAATGCCTTTTCGAAAAAGAGATTTTTGACTTTCACAGGCATGTCATTCTATCCTTATCTGAAGCGGTTCGCAGACCGTCTTTTTGAAAGGGAAAAAGTGAGCATCATAGTTGTTCCTGTAAAGAACGCCTTTTTCGGAGAGTCAGTGACAGTGACAGGCCTTTTAACAGGCAGGGATGTTATCAGGGAGCTGGCTGATAAAACAGACGGCTCAGAGTGCATATTCATACCTGATACTGTATTAAGGGACGGCAAGGACGTATTTCTTGATGATATCTCAGCCAGGGATATTGAGCAGGCGCTTAATATAAAGACAAAGGTGATTGAGGCTACCCCGAAAGGATTTGTAAGGGGTATGGTGGAGTGCATAAGTGAAGGTAAGCGGTAAGACAAAAGTTCTGGGTCTGCTTGGCTATCCTGTGAGCCACAGCCTTTCTCCTGCCATGCATAATGCTGCATTTGATTGTCTCGGGCTCGACGCCTGTTATGTCACGTTCTCTGTAAGGCCTGAACTCTTAAAAGATGCTGTGA
>CAZBSJ010000085.1:0-7125 GCA_964494165.1 uncultured Nitrospiraceae bacterium | reverse complement strand
CTATGAGGTGAATTTTATGTAGTTTTCCCAGTAGGAAAGAAGCTCTTTTGTTGCCTTAATGTCCCCGATGCAGTATCTTGCAATATCAACATATCTTTTATTGGAAAATAAATCCTTAATGTCATATCCTGTTATCCCGCTTTCTTTAGGGCTTTTAATGCCAAAGGTCTTGCACCACATGTCGAGGCTGAATTTTCGCCTTGATGCGCCGTAAAACGTAAGCTGGTCAAGCAGGTCTATGTGTGGGCCGCCGTACCTGTTGGGCATAAGGTCTCTTAAAGGTTTTATCTTATGCACTGCAGAACGGACGAGTATAAAGGGGCAGTCAAATCCCCTTCCGTTAAAAGTGATAAACTGATTATAGCTCTTGATCGAATTCCAGAACTTTTCAAGAATCTCTTTCTCAGTCCCTGTCTCGTAGCGTATCCCGTTTTCTTCAAATGAAGGGGTTTCTGTGCCGGGCGCCTGAAAAAAAACAGCGCCTTTATCAGAATCAGGATTTAAAAGGCCGATTGTTATGACCTCACCGGTCAATGGATAGAATGAAAGGCTTTCCTTTACGTCCTTAACATCTTCGTCTGTCTCTGCCCATTTCAGGAGATAGTCCTGCGTGCTTTTATCAAAAGAGTCAAAATCCTTGCCGACTGTCTCTATATCAAATATTATCCGGGACATTCAAAATATTAGTTCAAAGTTAAGAGTTAAGAATTAAAAATTTTAAATTTCTAACTTTTAACTCTTAATTCTTTTTACGATGCCTTGGGCAGTTCCTTGAATACTCTCCAGGATTTTAAAAGGTCTATTGCCCTTAAAAGCTGGGTGTCATCCTTTTCACTGACCTCTACCGGAGTCATCTCTTCAGGTTCAGCGGGTTTTTCCTCTTTCTGGTCATTCTTCAGATGCCTTTCAAGGTCTTTTTCCCTTAGCACAGGGTGTTCTTTTGCTCCGTTCTTTGATTCCAGCTTAACAACTATGTTTGGCGTAATCCCTGTTGTCTGTATGGATATCCCGTTGGGAGTGTAATAGCGTGCAGTTGTCAGCCTGAGCCCTGACCCGTCGCTTAAGGGTATAACGCTCTGTACAGAGCCCTTGCCAAAGGTCTGAGTTCCAAGAACAACTGCCCTGTTCCAATCCTTAAGCGCTCCTGCCACGATCTCAGACGCACTTGCACTTCCTTCATTAACAAGCACTATCATTGGAATGGTATTAAAGATACCCGGCTTGGCAGCAGGCGTTGTTGTCTTTATCTCTTCTGTCCGGTACTCGGTCTTTTCTCCGTTCCTGCCTTTTATTGATACAACAACCTTATCAGCAGGAAGGAACCGGCTGGATACGTCAACAGCGCTGTTCAGAAGCCCGCCGGGATTATTCCTTAGATCCAGCACGAGAGCTGTAATGCCTTCTTTTGAAAGCGATGATAATGCATTTTCAAGGTCAGATGCAGTCTTCTCCTGGAACTGGTTGATCTTAACATAGCCTATCTTATCTTCCATCACTTTAGACTTAACGCTTTTTACCTTTATTATGTCTCTGATTATTGTAAAGTCTTTTGTCTCTTTCCAGCCCTCTCTGATAATGGTGATAACAACTGATGTGCCTTTCTGGCCGCGCATCTTTGTCACCGCATCATGGAGGCCCATGTCCTTGGTAGACTCGCCGTCTATCTTTACTATCTTGTCCCCTGCCTTTAATCCGACCTTAAATGCCGGCGTGTCTTCAATTGGTGCTATTACAGTGAGTATCCTGTCTTTAACGCCTATCTGTATGCCTATGCCGCCAAACTCGCCCTTAGTGTCAACCTGCATTTCCTTATAAGCATGTGGGGGCATAAAACCTGAGTGAGGGTCAAGAGAGCTGAGCATTCCCTTTATGGCGCCATAGACCATGTCTTTTGTCTTTACGTCTTCGACATAGTTCTTTTTGACCAAAGAAAGCACCTCTGTAAATACCTTCAGGTCTTCGTATCCTTCAGCCTCTGCATTAACGCTGCCTACAGACAGCCTGCCTATTAAGATGCCTGTTATAATGGCAGTAAGCGCAAACACCCATATAAAAACTAACTTCCTGTTTTTCATCATTTAATGTCCTCCGAATCTATCTTACAAATAAAAAACCTGCCGGCTACCTTCTTTTTAGCCACTGTGTCGGATCAAGCGGTTTCCCTTTATATCTTAACTCAAAATACAGTCCGGGTGCATTTATTGTCCCTGACTCGCCAACTCGTCCTATGACCTGATGTTCTTTTATTATATCTCCAACTTTATAAAAAAGCTCTTCTAAATTTGCATATAGAGTGTGATAGCCGTCACCATGGCTTATTATTATGAGCTGACCATACCCCTTGAACCATTCAGCAAACACTACCTTGCCGGTATATACAGCCTTTGCCTGAGAATCCTCCTCTGCCTTTATATATATTCCGCTTCTGAATATGGGGGTGTTGAATTGCGGGTCTTTCTGGGAGCCGTATGATATTGCGATGCGTCCGTTAACAGGCCAGGGAAGCCTGCCTTTCAGCCTGTAGAAGCCCCTCCCGCTGGAATCAGCCTCTTCCGCGCGTCTAATAATCTCCAGGAGTTTTTTAGATGCCTCCTTAAGTTCCTTAAGCATCCTTTCATAAACGGCCTTTTCCCTTCTGACAGACGCCAGCAAATTTTCCTTGTCTGATTTCTTTTCTGATATCTCTGCGAGATTTATCTCTATCTCTTCCTCGGTCTTTTTAAGCTCAACATGAAGCTTTTTCAGTTCCTTTTCCTGCATGGACAAAGTGTCCAAAGTCTTTTTGTAGCTCTCCATCATGTTATGGTCGTATATGGAAAGCTCTTTGATGTATCTCCATCTCCTTATAAGCTGTGATATATCGCCGGAAGTAGAAAGCATAAGGATTACATCGCCTGAATATCCGTGCCTCTGCATGGTGCGGAGTTTTCTTTTTAGCCATTCGGTCTGTTTTGCGAGGCTGACCTTATTTTGGGCAATCTCTGCCTCTACCTTTTTTATGTCTGCTTCCAATGCCCTGCGTTTCTTTCTCTGGCGTTTGAGTTCTGTCTGTACCCGGAGAAGTTCCTTATTTATCCTGTCGAGTTCTTCAAGCACAGAATATTCAGACTTTTTTGCCTTCTCAAGCTTTTCCTTCTGGCTCTCGATGTCTTTCTGTATTTTTTGGTATTTGTCTCTGGGATCAGCGGCATAAGGCATTGAAGGGATGAGAAGTTCAGGCAAAAATGACACCAACGCGAGGATTGATATAATGGCTGTCTTTATTTTTTCTGACTGGTTCCTTGTTTTCAGCATCATTTATTCTTCAGGAGAATCTTATTCTTCCTAATGCAATAATTGAGCCGCTTACGCCAAGTATGAGTCCTATTAATGGCAGTGCAATAAACATCTCAGAAGGAAATACGATAACCTTGAATATCGGCATGGTCTGGACTAATTTCTTAAAAACAACGCTGTGAAAGGCTATTGCGCAGAACATGCTGAGTATGCCGCTGGCTGTCCCGATCATGCCGCCCTCAAGCACAAACGGCGCCCTTATAAAACCCTTTGTTGCGCCCAGCAGTTTAAAGGTCTCTATCTCTTCCTTTCTCCGGTAAAACATTATCTTTACTGTGCTGTAACAGATGAATATGATACCTGCCGACATAGTTATTATCAGAAGCAGGCCGATTGTCTGGGCGCCTGCCTTTATCGAATGAATTGAATTCAGAAACTGCTCTCCGTATTCCACATCAGCCACGCCTTTGATCATTTTTATCTGGCCTGCCAGATTTTTTGCCTTTTCAGCAGTAACGTCCGACTCTCTGAGTTTTACTTCTATCGAAGCTGAAAGGGGATTTTCATTTATGCCTTCAAGCACATAATCGGCATTTTTCAAGACTCCCCTAAGCTCTGAAAGGGCCTTGTCTTTAGAGATATATTTAGCCCACTCAATGGATTTATTTTTCTTGAGTGTAGCTGTGATGTTCTCAGCCTCCTGCTCAGAGGTCTTGTCATCGAGATAGACCATCATTGAGAATTTCTCAGGCAGTTTTTTTGTGCCGAGGTTTATGTTGTAGACCGTAAAAGTTGTCAGCGAGATAATAAAGAGCCCGGTGGCTATTGTGAGTACTGTCAAGACATTTATCCACTTTTCATGCCATATGCTTTTAAAGGCGAGTTTTATCGAGTATATAAAATACATCAGCCTGCCTCCTCGCTGATAAAGTTCCCGCCATCGAGCTTGAAGACCCTTCTGCCTGTGTGCCTGTAGAGATCTTTATTATGAGTGGCAACCAGTATCGTGGTACCCTTTGCATTTATATCCTTGAACATCCTTGATATTCCTGAGGCAGTGTCTGAGTCGAGATTTCCTGTAGGCTCGTCTGCAAGCAGTATTGTAGGCTCAGCCACCATTGCACGCGAAATAACCACTCTCTGCTGTTCTCCGCCAGAAAGCGTTCTGGGAAAACTGTCTGCCTTATGCCTCAGATTCACCATCCTCAGTATGTCCATTACCCTTTCCTTTATCTCGTCTTCAAACATACCTCTTATTCTAAGGGTAATGGCAATATTGTCAAACACATTCTTATTATCAAGAAGCCTGAAATCCTGAAAGACAACCCCTATATTTCTCCTGAGGTATGGGATGCTGGATTCCGTTAATTTGCTTAGGTCCCAGTCAGCTATGGTGACAGTGCCTTCATCAGGCCTTTCTGAAAGATAAATGATCTTGAGCAGTGTTGATTTGCCTGCGCCGCTCGGCCCTGTTACGAATACCATCTCGCCTTTTTCTATAGAAAAAGTGATATTTTTCAGGGCAGCCTGGTTCTCGTAAAACTTGGTGACATTCGAAAAATTTATCATTTCCTTAACCCAGGGAATCTTTTATTGTTTTAACAATGTCATCAGCAGTAAGCCCGTAGAGTTTCATGAGTTCGTCAGAGGGGCCGGAACATCCGAAGGTGTCTTTGATCCCAATCCTTTTTATCTTAACAGGGGACTCGTCTGCCAGAAATTCGCAGACAGCCCCGCCAAGCCCGCCTATGACTGAATGCTCCTCAGCTGTCACAATCAGCCTGCATGCCTTAGCAGCCTTTATCAGAGATCCAGTATCCAGAGGCTTGATGGTTGACATGTTTACCACGCCTGCATCAATGCCCTGTTTTTTCAGTGTGTCTGCTGCCTGCATAGCTATTGATACCATGATGCCTGCAGCTATTATATTCGCATCCTTTCCAATATGGAAGATGTGCGCCTTGCCTATCTCGAATTTATAATCTTCCGGCATGACTACAGGGACCTTTGCCCTTCCGAGCCTGACATAAACAGGGCCTTTATAGTCTGCGGCTGCGTTTATTGCCTGTCTTGTCTCTATCCCGTCAGCCGGCACGATGACAGTCATGTTAGGCAATACCCTCATAAGTGCTATGTCCTCTATCGCCTGATGTGATGCGCCGTCTTCTGCGACAGTAATGCCGCTGTGCGTAGCAACCAGTTTTACATTTAGATTCGGATACGAGATGGACTGTCTTATCTGCTCCCATGCCCTTCCTGTTTCAAAGACAGCGAATGTTGATGCAAACGGAAGTTTTCCTGTCAATGAAAAGCCGCTTGCTGTTCCGATCATGTCCTGCTCTGAAATGCCCATATTGAAAAATCTTTCAGGGAATGCCTTTGCGAACTTTGCTGTCTTGGTTGAGCATGACAGGTCTGCATCGAGCACAACCACGTCTGCTCTTTTTTTGCCAAGCTCTAAAAGCGCATCACCGTAAGCGTCTCTTGTTGCAACCCCCCCGCTCCCCCCCTTACTAAGGGGGGGATTATGGGGGGGTGTTTGATCGTTGTGTTTTGTTTTAAGTTCTCTGGTTCCCATTTTATGCAAGCTCCCCGAGCGCTTTTTGCAGCTCTTCACTGGTAGGGGCCAACCCGTGATATTCTACCTTGCCTTCAAAGATAGATACCCCTTTGCCTTTTAATGTCCTTGCGACAATCATCGTTGGTTTTCCTTTTACTGTCTCTGCATTATCAAGTGCATCTACAATTGATGCCATGTCATGCCCGTCAATGTCCATGACATGCCATCCAAAGGCAGCCCATTTGTTTGCGATAGGCTCAAGCCCCATGACATTACAGCATGGTCCGTCAATCTGGAGGCCGTTATTGTCAACAACAGCGCACAGATTATCGAGCCTGTAATGTGCCGCGCTCATCGCAGCCTCCCAGACCTGGCCTTCCTGTATCTCGCCGTCTCCGAGAATGCAATAAACCCGCGAATTGGAATTATCCATTTTAAGGCCAAGGGCAATACCATTCGCGATTGACAGCCCCTGTCCCAGAGAGCCTGTTGATATCTCAACGCCGGGAAGCCTTTTTGAGCAGGGATGGCCCTGCAGAGGACTGCCCACCTTGCGGAGTGTCTTCAGCAAAGACATGTCAAAATATCCTGAGAGCGCAAGCTCTGCATACAGCAGAGGAGCTGCATGGCCTTTTGAAAGGATAAACCTGTCCCTTTCCTTCCATGAGGGGTCCTTGGGATTATGCCTCATCTTGGAAAAATATAAGGCAGTTGCGATGTCAGCCGCTGATAAAGAGCCCCCTGTATGGCCTGAACCTGCTTCTGCAAGCATCTTGAGTATCTCAATGCGTATTGTTCTTGCCTTTTCCTTTAAAAAGGCAACATCTTTAGTGGTAGAAACTGGATTCATTTGTTTTTTTCCCTTTCCATTATAAAATCAAGAAGAATATCATCAAGAGTCTTCTTTGCAATGCTTTCAGGAACGTGTTTTTTAACCTCAGAGGAGGCATCGTCTTCGACTGTCCCGTCTCCGTTCAGCTTATGTGTCTCTTCTGCGAATTTGCCGGCAATAAGCTCCTTCAGGATCGCCTTGTGCTGTTCCTGCATTAATTTTCTGACATTTTCTTTTATGTCTGTGCTGCCGATAAGGTGGGAATAATTTGTTTTTTTGAGGCAAGTATTACGCCTCTGAAATATAAGAGGGTAACTATGATGGGATTTTTCAAACCACTGTCCTCTGTCTGGACGTGATATACTTTCCCCTTAAAAGTTATATTGTCATTGTAGCCGACAAGCATGGTAAGTGAGTTTTTTTATAAGACAAATTTTAGACTATTATATTACAGTGA
>CAZBSJ010000084.1:4439-7188 GCA_964494165.1 uncultured Nitrospiraceae bacterium | reverse complement strand
GGGCTTGAAAGGATGGCCGCCTGATGGCTATTTACACACCTATTGACAAGACGTCGTTATTACATTCGCTTTGGCCAAATCATCGATTATAGTCTCCAGTGCTACTCCTGACTGTTTCAACTCGCTCCTTGCCGCCAGTTTTCGCACAGTATCCTCAAAAACAGCGGAAGCCAAAACTGACGACTCTATTTTCTTCCCAGCCTTATGATATTCCTCGGCGTGGTTCAGAAAGTCATCAAATGTAGACGCGGCGAATATGTATTCAGCCCTCCTTAGGAGTCCGCGTTGCATCTCCTCACTTAGCGAGTCAAGCAGGCCTACGAGTTTCTGAACGACATGATATGGTACTCCTCGCCGTAGGTGTTCATCTTGAAGAAGCCGTCCACACTCTTGCTGGAAATAAGTATCAGGGGTTGCGATGATTCTGAAAAGATTAGCAACGGAAGCTATCCATGCCTGAAGCTCGGGTATCAATTCACTGCTAAACCAATAGCCTGGTGATCCTTGATAATACTTGATCCGTAAAGCGTATCCTCTGCCGCGGTCTATTAATTCCTTACATCGGTCATGTAATTCTGCATCCATTCTTAATATTTCCTTATGTTTACAAAGTCCCTTTTTTAAAGTTGCACCCTTGAAACAACAGGATGGAACTTAGAGTGCTGCTTGTCCATCCTCTATTAATTCTAAAACTACTTCTGCTTTGTCTTTCCAGAAGCAGGATTATATCCTGTGTCTTTCTGAATCTGTCCCGGTGCGCTTTCCTTTTTGACCTGCCCTGGCGGTACGCATCCAGTAAACAAAAACGCTGCTGCTATGACAAGCAATAAATACTTTTTCATTCTGATATCCTCCATTTGTATTAATCTTTATTAATATCTTAAAACTTTATCCCAAAATCAGGGAAAAGGCTTGTGAGTTCTCTCAGACGGTTTGTGAGAAGCAGGATTCCGAAGATTATCAGAAGCAGGCCGCTTATTATCATTATCACACGCATGTACTTTTGAAGCTTTCTGGAATAACTGATAAAGCTGTTCATGGCAAGGGACGACACGAAGAACGGGACTGCAAGGCCGAGCGAATAAACTGAAAGCAGTTTAAGGCCGTACACTGCAGAGCCCTTCGAGCTTGCATAAAGAAGTATTGAGCCCAAAATCGGGCCGATGCATGGTGTCCATCCGGCAGCAAATGTCATGCCGATTACAAACGTGCCTATATATCCTGCAGGCCTGCCGCTTAGATGGATCTTCTTGTCCTTCATGAGGAAATCCAGTTTCAAAAACCCCGCTATAAAAAGGCCGAAGATTATGACAAGGATGCCTCCGATTATCCGTATCCACTCCTGATATTTGAAAAAGACCTGGCCGACAACAGACGATGATGCGCCAAGGGCGAGGAATACAGCGGAAAATCCGCATATGAATATCAGCGAGTTTATTATCGTAAGGTTTCTTATCTTTTTTCTGTCGCTTCTGCCTGTGAGATCCTCAAAGGATATGCCTGTTATAAAAGACACATAAGAAGGAACCAATGGCAGAACGCATGGAGAAAGAAATGATAATACGCCTGCCAAAAATGCTAATGAGAAAGAAACATCTTTCATATCTTTTGCCCTATCCTTTCTTTGAGATGGCAGGAGATTGCCTTTGAGCGGTTTTTTTTACCGATATTCCTGCGCAAATAAATTAAATAATAAAGAGGCAAAAACCTCGGAGCGCGAAGACCGACCTGCCTGCCGGCAGGCAGGGAATGAGCGAAAAGGTTATCTCCTGCCATCATCTCGCACATTCTCCTGTATCCCCCTTTATCTTTTCTATTGCATGGGGAATCACATCTATTATAACACTAAGATTTTCTTTAACAGCCTTCGGACTTCCCGGAAGATTTATTATTAATGTCTTCCCTTTAACTCCTGCAACCGCCCTTGAGAGTATAGACCGGTTAGTTTGCTTGAGTCCCTCAATCCTCATTGCCTCTGCAATTCCCGGCACTTCCCTGTCAATCACCTCAAGTGTGGCCTCGGGCGTGACATCCCTCGGTGAAAGTCCGGTGCCTCCTGTCGTTAATATTAAGTCTACTTTATTGGAATATTCGAGGAGTTTCTTTTTTATCATGTCCTTTTCATCAGGAAGTATATCGTAATGCCTAACTTCGGCATCTATATTCTTAAGCATCTCTTTGATAGCGGTTCCGCTTAAGTCCTCGCGCTCTCCCTTTGAGCCCTTATCACTCAATGTTAAAACAGCAACAGTAATCATAAGTGTCAGTTCTTCGTGCCAGTGTCAGATAAAGATCTGATTAAACCATTCAGCATCTTACTAATTTCTTCTGCCTCGTTTCTCAAAATAGAATATTCGTTCTCAGATATATAGTCTAAATCTTTTGAAAGCATTAAATGGTATTTCAATTCACCAATTGAGCCTTTAGAAATACTAACGAATTGGCGGAATTCTTTTTTACTTATTCTGTGACTGCCCTCCATTAAATTAGCGGCAATTGACGATGACGCGCGCCGCATCTGGGATACAAGCCCAAACTTTTCATCTTGTGGAAACATCGCAGTAGCTTTATATATCTTTAAAGTCAGTTCATGACTTTTTTGAAAAACTGCTAGTTCTTCTACGCTATTTATCTTGCCCAATATTTCTTTTCCTTATCTGAATCATTACTGACACTTTTCACTGTCACTGACACTAATTATATCTCCTTTTTTGATTTTTCCGCCTTTCAATACCTTCACAAAGATTCC
>CAZBSJ010000084.1:0-4339 GCA_964494165.1 uncultured Nitrospiraceae bacterium | reverse complement strand
TAATTATATCTCCTTTTTTGATTTTTCCGCCTTTCAATACCTTCACAAAGATTCCTTCTTTCGGCATTACGCAGTCGCCGGCCTGATAATATATATTACATCTCGTATGACATTCCTTGCCTATCTGGCTCACCTCTAGTTCAACCTCTCCTACCAGCATTTTAGTTCCGATTGGAAGCTCAAGGAGATTTATTCCTTCAGTAGTGATATTCTCCGCAAAATTGCCTGGCTTAACGTCCAGCCCCATCTTCTGCATCTTCTGAATGCTCTCTATTGCCAGAAGACTTATCTGTCTGTGCCACTTAGAAGAAGCATGGGCATCTCCTTCTATTCCATACCCTGATTTTATGGTTATCTCGTCAACAGGTTTTTTCCTGACACCCTTTTTTGAGCTTATGTTTACTGATACGACCTTGCCTGTCACTTCCTTAACCTCAGATACTCAAAAAAACCTACAAGCCCCCCGAACGCAATGGATAAAAACCATGCAAAAGACATCGCTGTTGCTATTTCAGGCTTCACGCCTACCACACCGAATAAAAGTACAAAGGACCATTCCCTTACTCCAATGCCTGATATTGAGACAGGCAGGGTTGAGATTGCCGTAATAATCGGGAAGAAGATATAAAAATATATGAGCGCTATTTGTTCTCCCAATCCCAGAGTTATTATATAAACAGACATTATGCACATAACCTGGATGATGACAGAAAGCAAAAGGGCCTTCGCAATCAAAATCTTCTGATTCCGATATTCATCAAAAAATTTATAGAACTCAGAAAGGACACGTATTTTCTTGCCGAAACGCAGCCCGAATACTATTATGCTTCCAACTAAAAAAATAAGGATTATTGCAGGCAAAAGCCACTCTATAACAGATCCCTTGAGATACTTGAACCCAAAAATGAACGCGACAAGGCCTATGGACATCAGCGATATGAATCCTATGTACCTGTCCATGAAAACAGACGCAAGACTTAAGCTGCCCTTGTTTATTTCCTTATAGAGATAATAGCTCTTAACGGCATCTCCGCCGATAATCCCGGGAAGAAACGTATTAAAAAATGAACCAATCATGTAAAAAGAAAAAAGCCTTTTTGACTTGAATTCTTCAGGAAGAAAAAGCCCCCACCTTATGGTAGACACATAGATTGAAAAGACATAAATGACAATAGCGCCTATAAATGCAACAGGATTTATCGCCCTGATTAAAGACAATACATTATCAACACCGGCCTTTGACAGGACAAAATACAGGAGTGCTGAGCTTATTGAGAGCTTTAATATTAAAAGCAGTATCCTATTTATTGTCCGGGCCAATTACTCTCTTAATCACATAGATAGGTTTTCTCTGGCTTTCATGATATACCCTAACGAGCATCTCGCCGAGAAGCCCCATGCCGATAAGCTGGATTCCGACAATTATCAATAAAACACCCAAGAGAAGCATCGGCCTGCCGCCAATGGATTTTCCTAAAAAAATCTTTTCTATGCTCAGATATAAAGATATCAAGAAACCAAATGCTCCGGTTAATAAGCCTATAGGCCCGAAAAACTGCAAGGGCTTTGTTGAAAAGCTTTGAAGGAACTTAATGGTTATAAGATCGAGAATAACCTTAATGGTCCTTGACAATCCGTACTTTGATTTACCTCTCAGTCGAGGGTAATGCGTTGTAACAACCTCAGCGACGCGAACTCCATACCAGCTTGCTACCGCAGGGATAAATCTGTGCATCTCGCCGTACAACTTAAGATTCTTTATTACGTCCCTTCTGTAGGCTTTAAGGGAACAGCCATAGTCATGGAGCTTAACCCCGGTCACCTTGCTTATAATCCAGTTGGCAATGATTGAAGGCACCCTTCTTGTGAAAAAGGGATCTTTCCTTTTTTTACGCCAGCCGCTCACAAGATCATTGTCTTTGATAAGTTCGATAAGTTTGGGGATATCTTTCGGGTCATTCTGAAGGTCTCCATCCATTGTAACTACAATGTCGCCGCGCGCAAAGTCAAACCCTGCTGCAAATGCTGCTGTCTGGCCGAAATTCCTCCTCAGACTCAGGACAACGGCTTTTTTGTCTTTCTTCTGGATATCTTCAAGCCTTGTTAATGTACTATCAGTGCTTCCGTCATCAACATAAATTATTTCATACTCAAAACCAACTGGGCCCATGGCTTCCCTGACCCTCTGGTGAAGGATGTCAACATTTTCTTCTTCATTGTACAAAGGTATTACGATAGAAACTGTCATCAGTAGCTTGTAATCTCTCCCTGTTCCAGGCCTTTAAAGTTATAACACGTAAAAATAGAATAGGTCCTTAAAAGCGAGTCCTTAGTATACACATTAAGAAGCTTTTTTTCACATCCGTCAAAAGCTGCTTTAAACACAGCCGGGACATCGGAATCATGCGTCCTGACAAAGATCGCATTAAATCCGATTAAATTCTCAATCCCGGGCCATAAATTGTACTGATTCATGCGTCTCCCAAGGTTGACGTTGTAAGTAACCGGCTGTCTTTTCACATAAAAAGCAAGCTCGCTCGAAATCTGGTACCTGTCAGAAAAAATAAAGAAAGGGCCTTTCTTTGAAAGCTCCTCAGACAATACTGACACCTCTGTCCCCAGTTCCTTCCAGCCCCTTATCCTTGCTGTAGGGTCAATCTTCGGGGGCAATTTTAAGATGGCAGGATAATGCGATATAGCCGTAACAACAAGAGGAAGAACTACCCCTGCTATTACAGTAACCTTTAATCCCTTTTTCAGAGAGTTCCACTTTTCAGGGAGATATAATGATAAGGCAATAATACCGGTGATATATCCGGGCAGAGCCCAGTTTGCCTGGACCTTTTCATGGATGCTTTTAAATACAAAGAATACGAGCACAGGAATCGAAAACCAGAACAAAAAATTGCCTTCATCCGATCTCTTTCTTAATCTAAGAACCGCATAAATCATAAGAACAAGGATTACGGGCGTTATAACACCAAGCTGAGAACCAATAAACTCGGCAAGACTCGAAAATGAAATATTAAATCCCTTTTCAACATGTACCTGCCCAGCAGTATGTTTAAGCGTCACCCAGTTATGCTTAGCATTCCACAGAATAACAGGACTGAAAACCAGAATGCTTATCGCAAAGGAAATATAAGGCCATTTGGTTAAGAGGATCTTTCTGTATTTCCCGGCAATGATTAAAAAAAGAAACGCGCATATATAAAAAAACGCCATCGTATATTTTGTGAGAAGGCCAAAGCCGACAGAGATTCCGAGCAAAACCCAGAATATTGTCTCAGAGCTTTTGCCATGAAACATGGAGTCGTTAGATGGGATTGTTAATGTCATGTTAATTGCCTTCCAGAACAAAAACAATGAAAAAACCCAGAAAAATATAAATGGAGAATCTATGGTAAATAAGACTCCGTAGACTGAATAAAGCGGGATTATTTGCAGTAGTACTGCTGAAACCAAACCTGTCTTTTCATCAAAAAGCCTTCTGCCCAAAAAAAAGATAAATACACTGCTCAGAGCTGATAATATAACAGCCATCACCCTTATTCCAAAGACATTGTCTCCGAATATTTCAGTTCCTAAGGCAATAAGGTATGCGATCATCGGCCCTTTAGAGTAATAACTAAGGTCAAGCCTCCTTGACCATTCCCAGTAATGTGCCTCATCAGGGCTTAAGTCAATAACACCCTGTGTAATGTAGTAGATACGGAAAAGACTTATTGCAAGCAATGTTAACAGAAGAACAGTTGTGTAAGGTTTTAACTTAAATCTCATAGAAGACCATTTATATAAACCAATGACCATTGCAGAAACCATTAAACCAACAGATGCGCCCACAATAACATCAGAGGGATAATGCACCCCCACGTATACCCTCGAAAATGCGACGACAAGTCCGCCGAATATCAACAGCCATCTAAGATTCTTTGAAGACGGATAAGACAGGGCAAAAATAAGTGCAAATGCATTTGCAGCATGGTTTGAAGGCATTGAAAAAGCCCTGCCGCAGCCAACAAGCAGTCTCACATCTTCTAATATCTTGCACGGCCTCGGCCTCTCAATAAGGTATTTCAGTGAAGCAGACAACCAGTCAGTAAGTGCAACAGATATGACAGCAAGGATTACAGGGGCAATTATATCTTTTCTGTTCTTTACTGCAAGAAAAAAGGCCAGAATAATAATAAACAGATAGTAGTTCTTTGTTATAAACGGCATGGCAGCATCAAAAAAACCATTCTGGAATCCCTTGTTTATGGAAAAGAAAAGCTGGATATCAAGCTCTTTGAGGCTCATTTTTACCGGAGACTTTCCTGAAAAGTAATAAATTTAATAC
>CAZBSJ010000083.1:0-7227 GCA_964494165.1 uncultured Nitrospiraceae bacterium | reverse complement strand
TATAAAAAATAAGCATATAATAGATAAAAAAATCATCGACAGCTTTTCTGTCTTTGTTGATCTATTCATTCTCAAAAAATCTCCCCCTTTTGAAAAAAGACATAACTATACGTTTTACAAAAAGCAACATTCATGCCTATACTTCCACAGACTGATTTCAAAGTGTTTTTTGAAAAATTAGTGATTAATATGTCTAAGAAGTGTGTAATTTATATACAACTAGTGTTTATAAATCATACATCTTCTCGAAAATCAAAATTAATTGCTTAATTTTAAAGGATATTTTTTCAAGAAAGTGTTTGCGAGATATTGGATTTTGTATACTTTTTATACAATTTCGAGAGATATTAACTAAGAGAAATGGATAATAATGGATGATTTATTGAAAAAATCTAAATCTCTTTTATCACTGCGTCTTCATCGCATTCAGGAAAGCGCGGGCATCGAAGGCAGTCCCCCCATATCTTCTGAGGAAGTTTTGCCTTATCAATATCCATAAAACCATGCTTTTTGAAAAAATCGGGCTGATACGTAAGGGCAAATACACGCTTTACACCAAGCTGTTTTGCCTCTTTAAGGCAGATATTGAGAAGCTTTTTGCCTATGCCCTTGCCCCTTGCCCCTTCTGCAACTGCAAGAGATCTTATCTCCGCAAGGTCATCCCATAATATGTGAAGCGCGCATACGCCTTTTATATCCCCATTGTTTTCATATATGAAAATATCTCTCATGCTTTCGTATAGGTCGTTAAGAGACCGTGGGAGCATCTCTTCCTTTTTTGCAAATTCATTCACAAGCTTATGAATATTTTTTATGTCTGATATCCTAGCTTTTCTTATTTTCAATGTAGTTCCTTCCTTTTATAATCGCCTGCTTATTTGCATCGAGCGATTTTTTTCTTTTTGAAGGGGTTAACTCTTCCAAAGCTTTTAGCCCTGACTCTGGCTTTAACATATTAATTGCTGCAAGCAATGCTCCCAGCATTGCCATATTTGCAAATTTTGTACTCCCGATTTTCGCGGCTATTTCGCTTGCAGGCACATCTACTACGCGCACATCAGAACGCAAATCAGGATTTTTTATAAGGGATGAATCATATATTAACAGTCCGTCTTTCTTGAGCCTCGGCTGGAACTTATTAAGGGACGCCTCATTCATCACTATAAGGATTTCCGGATTTCTCACAACTGGGGAGCCTATCATCTCATCAGATATGATCACAGTACAGTTTGCCGTGCCCCCTCGCACCTCTGCACCATAGGAGGGAAACCATGTTACCTCTTTCCCCTCGAGCATTCCGCCATATGCCAGAAGCCTTCCGAGAAAAAGAATCCCCTGTCCTCCGAAACCTGCTACAATTATGCGATGTTCCAATACCAGCTCCGTGCTTTATTTTTCAGCGAATTTATCTTTAAAAGTCTTCAGCGGAAATACAGGCATCATCTCAGTGCGCATCCAGTTAATAGCCTCTTCTGTAGAAATACCCCAAACAGTAGGACATGGTGTCAGGATCTCCACAAAACTGAATCCTTTTCCCTCTATCTGATACCTGAAGGCCTTTTCAACAGCACTCTTAGTTACCATAAGATTTTTTACTGAGTCAACAGAAGTCCTTATCGCAAAAGATACCCCTTCTATTGTTGAAAGCATCTCAGCTACATGCAAAGGATAGCCTGATGTTTTTACATCCCTTCCCTTTGGCGTAGTAGTTGTCTTCTGGCCGGTTATAGTAGTCGGCGCCATCTGCCCGCCTGTCATGCCGTATGTTGCGTTATTTATAAAAAATACTGACAGGTTCTCCCCCCTGGCTGCCGCATGAACAATCTCTGCAGTGCCTATTGCAGCAAGGTCTCCGTCACCCTGGTAGGAAAAAACTATTCTGTCAGGAAGTACCCGCTTCAATCCTGTTGCTGCTGCAGGCGGCCTTCCATGAGCCACCTCTATTACATCAAAATTAAAATAATCATAAGCAAATACAGCACAGCCGACAGGCGCTATGCCGATAACCTTTTCCCTGATACCAAGCTTGTCAATGCACTCAGCAATAATCCTGTGTGTAAGGCTGTGCCCGCATCCCGGACAGAACCTGTAAGGGACAGTTTTAAGACTTTCCGGTCTTTTAAATACCTGCTTCATTTATCATCCTCTTATAGGAGCGAACCTGATTTTTGCCTTTAGCCTTAGCCTCATACATCGCCATATCAGCAGAGTAAAGGAGTGATTTGGAGTCTTTTGCATCCTCAGGAAATGTTGCAATGCCTCCGCTCACAGTTATCCTTAAAGACTGGCCTTCAAGGTAATCATTATGTTTCTCCACTCTTTCTTTTATCCTGTTGGCAAGGTTCAATGCTTCATGCCTTGGCGTATTAGGAAGGATTAAGATAAACTCCTCCCCTCCGTATCTTGCTACAATATCTGTTTTTCTGGATGCATCTTTTAGTATGGCTGCGAGGGACCGAAGCACATTGTCCCCGGCCTGATGTCCATACGTGTCATTCAATGCCTTAAAGTCATCGATATCAAAAAGCACAAGTGAAAAGGTATTATGATATCTCCTTGCCCTTGCTATTTCTTTATGCAGTGCATCATAAAAATATCTCACATTATAAACCCCTGTCATGGCGTCTGTTATCGCAAGCCTCTGCGATTCCTGAAAAAGTTTTATCTTATCTATTATAAGGGAAATATTATTTCCTATAAGAGAAAAAAGCGCTGCCCTGTCAAAATCGAATTTCAGATCAACCCTGCTGGCGAGAACAAGGAATCCCATCACTTCAGCGCCGACTTTTAATGGAATGCAGCTGAAAAACATTATGCCTTCTTTTTTCAGCAGATCAATCTGCATTATCTCTTCGGATTCCAATATATATAACGGCTCCTCTGATTTAAGGATCTCTTCATACAGAAAGTTCAGCTTTCCTTTTTCAAGCTCATTTTTTAACTTGAGCGATGCGCCTGATGAACCTTTTATTACAAAATTTCCATTCTCATTTATCGCTATCCAGCCAAGGCTTAAATCAGATACAACCAAAACTTTTTCGAGCAAATCCAGAAAAACAGAGTTAATATCGCCGGATGATATAAAAGCACCCGAAAGGGTGTTTATTATTCCGAGCTCTTTATTTCTTTTTATAAGATTTTTCTCGAGCTGTAAAAAGTTCGAGATGTCCCTGAAGACAATGCCAAAAAAATTCAGACTGTTATTGGACATTATAGGGGTAACTGTTACATCCAGCACATGATTTCCCAATGTGACCTGCTCTGTTTTCTCGGTCTTGTCATATCTGCATTTTGCGATGCTTTCATAAAGGGCCTTTAAAGGCATCACATCCTGGCTGTTTTTTCCAATCAGTTTTTCTTTTTTCCAGTCAAAAAAATCCAGGAATGCCTTATTAGCCTCAATTACAGAACCGTCTTTTTTTAAGATAACGATAGGCTCCTTCAGAAAATCAATGAAGGGAAAAGTTACAGGCTTTGATTTAAACAGATTTTTTGCTAACTTGATCGCTGAACCTCCCCTGAGAGGGTAATGAGAACGCCCTCCAGCAGTCCATTGTCGCTTACAGTTAAGGCCTTAAATCCGAATATTTCCATTATCTTAATTGTAAATAGTATGCCGGGTATAATCAAGTCCGCCCTTTCAGGCTCAAGCCCATTAATACTCCTTCTCTCTCTTACAGAAAGACTGATAAACCTCTTATTAGATATCATAAAGCCTTTGTGTGGACATGTGATGCATGTGTATCCTATCGTGATCATATGCCTGAAGCCCAAGGTCTATTGATGCTAATGTGGTAATGGTGCCTGCAGTGCCTATTAACTCTGTCCCGCTTTTTATCCGGTCGCATGTCCTGGCCTTAAGTTGATTAAGGAGCTGGCTTATCTCATCGTTAAGTAAAAACAAATCTTTTTCTGAAGGCGGGTCAGACCTTATGTGATCCTCCGTGAGTTTCACAACACCTTTTGGAATAGTGCCTGTTTCAAGTACAGAAGAATCTTTGCATAGGATCCATTCAGTGCTTCCGCCTCCGATATCGACAATAAATGAGCTGTTGTTTTTTGGCATGCTAAAAAGAACACCTTTGGCCGTCAGTTCAGCCTCTTTAATTCCTGAAATCACCTCAATCTTGATGCCCGTATCTGATAAAACCCGCTGTATAAACTCCTTTGAGTTCCCAGCTTCCCTTAATGCGCTCGTGCCGACTGCTTTTACATGTTTGACATTATATTCGGAAATTATCCGTGAAAAACCCTTAAGCACAGAGACTGATTTATCAATGTTCTCCTGATCCAGCATGCCTGTCTTATTAATACGATTGGCGAGCCTGGTAATCACCATCTCAGCCCTTTGCCGGATAATCCTGCTGCCATCAATACTGCCGACAAGCAGCCTGAGCGTATTCGAACCCACGTCTATTGATGCCAAAAGCATTGTTTATTATAACGCACATATTGCAATAATAATGTTTCGGGACTTAAAATATAAACTACTTTTAATTAAAGGCTTTCTATGAAAACCCATATAGATAAATTCCTGCGCCACCTTGAGATAGAAAAAGGCGCATCTGAGCATACAATAAGGGCATATAAAGAAGACCTCGCTATTTTCTCAGAGAACATCAAATCCAAACCCGCTGACCTGGAGCTTAATGACATAAGAGGATTTATTGCAGAGCAGATAAACCAGGGCCATAAAAAAACCACTGTAAGCAGAAGACTTGCAACAATAAGGTCATTTATGAAGTTCTTATACCGTGAGGGGTATATAAAGAAAAATCCTGCGAAGCTGGTGCCCTCGCCTAAGCTTCCAAAGACCCTTCCCAAGTTTCTTGCGGTAGATGATGCGTTTTCTCTGGTAGAAAATCCTGAAGGCATAGGATTTATCCCTTCAAGGGACAGGGCAATCCTTGAGCTTCTTTATTCCAGCGGTCTGCGCGTAAGCGAGCTTGCAGGCCTGAGCGCAGAAGACGTTAATCTGAAGGAAGGGCTTGTCAAAGTCAGGGGAAAAGGCAAAAAAGAGAGGATAGTGCCTATCGGCAAAAAGGCCATTGATGCTATTAAGACATATATGGTTGAAAAGGTTCTGCTCAAGAAAAAGGAAAGCGCATTTTTTCTGAATAAAAACGGTACTCGATTGACAGACCGGAGTGTAAGACGTATAGTAATAAAATACGCAAAGGCTATAGGCATCAGCGGGAAGATCGGCCCTCATACTCTAAGGCATACATTTGCAAGCCATCTTCTGCAGGGTGGAGCAGATCTAAGGGTTATACAGGAGCTTTTAGGACATTCTTCCTTGTCTACAACACAGAAATATACGCATTTGGATATTACCCATTTGATGGAGACCTATGATAAGGCTCATCCGCTGGCAAAGGATGACAAAAAATGAATTGTAAATAGTATTTGCTAATTAAAGACAATTGCTTAAGGAGAAGGAATGATTAAAGGAACAACAATACTATGCGTCAGGAAAAATGGCAAGGTTGCAATTGCAGGAGACGGTCAGGTCACCATGGGAAACACAGTACTGAAGCATAATGCAAAAAAGATAAGGACAATGTACGACGGTAAAATAGTTGCGGGTTTTTCAGGAGCAACAGCTGATGCATTCACGCTTTTCGAGAGATTCGAGACAAAGATAGAATCCTACAGGGGGAATATCAAGCGGGCTGCTGTAGAGCTTGCAAAAGACTGGCGTACTGACAAAATATTGCGGAGGCTTGAAGCCTTGTTAGTCATTTCAGATAAAGAATATACCTTTATAATCTCAGGCACAGGTGATGTGATAGAACCTGAGGACGGAATAGCTGCCATAGGTTCAGGCGGGCCGTATGCCCAGGCAGCTGCAAAGGCCCTGTTCTTAAACACAGACATCGCAGCCAGAGAGATTGTAGAAAAATCCATGAAAATAGCATCTGATATATGCATTTATACCAATGAAAATCTGACGATAGAGGAGCTGATCTAAACAATGATGGATAATCTTACACCAAGAAAAATAGTTGAAGAACTTGATAAATATATCATCGGGCAGAATAAGGCAAAGAAAGCTGTTGCAATAGCCTTAAGAAACAGATGGCGGAGGCAGCAGCTATCTGATGAACTAAAAGAAGAAGTCCTTCCTAAAAACATAATCATGATAGGGCCTACAGGTGTCGGGAAGACAGAGATTGCAAGACGCCTTGCAAAGCTTGCCAATGCGCCATTCCTAAAAATAGAGGCATCCAAATTTACAGAGGTCGGCTATGTTGGAAGGGATGTTGAGTCAATGATAAGGGATCTGACCGAGATATCTTTGAATATGGTTAAATCAGAGCATATAGAAAAGGTTCAGGAAAAGGCTGAGACCCTTGCTGAAGAAAGGCTTCTTGACCTTCTGCTTCCGGCGCCCCGCCAGCCGCGCGGCGTTAGCATAGAAGAGGAAGAAAAAGAGAAATACAAGGAAACGAAAGAAAAGTTCCGGATCCAGCTCAGGGAAGGGAAGTTTGACACCAGATATGTAGATATCGAGGTCAAAGAAAAGGTCATGCCTTTTGGCGTTATATCAAATGTTGCGCTCGAAGAAATAGAGATAAACCTGAAAGAGATGCTGGGAGGGCTAATCCCTGAAAAGGCAAAGAGGAAAAAGGTTAAGGTGCCTGAGGCATTAAGAATACTTAAACAGGAAGAGGCCAACAAACTTATTGATATGGATAAGGTTACGAAAGAAGCAATTGACAGGGTACAGCAGTCCGGAATCATCTTCCTGGATGAGATCGATAAGATAGCAAGCAGAAGTCATAGCCATGGGCCTGATGTCTCGAGAGAAGGCGTACAGAGAGACTTACTGCCTGTGGTAGAGGGAACAACTGTCACGACAAAACACGGCCCTGTTAAAACAGACCACATCCTCTTTATAGCAGCAGGAGCATTCCACATGTCAAAGCCGTCTGATCTTATACCCGAACTCCAGGGAAGATTTCCCATAAGGGTTGAACTCGACCCGTTGGGTAAAGATGAATTTGTAAGAATTCTAACAGAGCCCTACAATGCATTAACAAAACAGTACACCGCCCTGCTATCTACAGAGAACATAGAGTTAGAGTTCAAAAATGATGCTATCGAGGAGATATCAAGCATTGCATCAATCGTGAATGAAAAGACAGAAAACATAGGCGCAAGAAGGCTTCACACTGTGATGGAAAAGCTTCTGGAGGATATTTCATTCGAGGCGCCTGAGAAAAA
>CAZBSJ010000082.1:4061-7242 GCA_964494165.1 uncultured Nitrospiraceae bacterium | reverse complement strand
GACAATGACATTGCAACAGGAGTTGCAAGATCTCCGAATGACTCTTCTTTCGGAAGCTCTATGACAGCCTCATGATCGGAGATTCCGAGCTGTTTAATGGCATTTTGTAAGATTTCATTAAGTTGTTTTTTCATTTTTTGTCAGATCTTTCTGAAATACGAGCTTAAGACCTTCTCTATGTTATTCGTAATGCTGTCTTTCGCATTAATTATAAATATTCTGTTCCATATCTGGAAGAGTTCTTTTTCCATCCTGATTACCTGCGGTGGGTCAGGGAACCTGTTTTTAAGTTCTTCCTCAAACATGGGCACTATCTTATCCTTCATCCTCAGCTCTGTATCCATGAAGAATATCGCAAACTCCGGCGAAAGGTCATAAAACCTGTCTAAGAAAGCGGTGATCTCCTTTGCATAAATTTGTTTGGGCGGAGAGGATTTTATCTCTGTGTATAATATCGAGCCGTCAATCTTGGCGATGATGTCATAATCACCGCCGATCTTTGGCCTCTTAAACCTTATCCCCCAGATCGCCTCAGCAGCAAACTCTCTTTTGAATATCTCGCATATAAACCACTCGAGAGTCTCGCCAAAACTTTTTATCCGCTGTTTTGCAAGCCTGAAGCCTTTTCTGGCCAGAGGCTCTATCAGCCTGACTGAAAGAAGAAACCTGATATAGGCTTCTGTTACATTTGCTGTCGAATATCTTGTTACATCTTCTAAAGTGAAAGATTCCTGATGCTTGATTATATCCCTCAGGAAAAGCCTGAAAGAGTATTTTTTCATCATCTCATAGAAATCATTTTTAAACCTTTCAGACGGCACAAGAAGGTCGTCTGCCGGCTCTTTTTTGTATATCCTGAAGCCCCTGTTTTTTAAGAGCGCCTCAAGCGAAGGGGTAATCTCCGTTAATTTTTTTCTAAGTCGCTTAATCTCATTTCGAAGGAAGAGAATTTCTTCTTTATCCGGATCTTCAGCCATCTGAAAGGGGATTATAGCCTTACTCGTCTATAATAAATTTAAGCGCGACTCTTCTGTGGCGGGGTCCGTCAAATTCGCAGAAATAGACAGCCTGCCAGGTACCAAGCACAAGTCTGCTCTCATCTATTATCACAGATTCCGAAGCGCCTATAAGGCTGGATTTAATGTGTGCGTCAGCATTGCCTTCTCTGTGGGAATAGTTCATTTCATGAGGAACCATTCTGCTTAGTGTGTTCTGTATATCACGCTGTACAGAGGGATCTGCGCCTTCATTTATTGTCACACCGGCAGTTGTGTGCGGGACATAAATAAAACATATGCCGCTGGCTATGCCTGCCTCTTTTATAACCTCCTGAATTTTATCGGTTATATCGATGAACTCAGTCCTCTGTCTGCTCTTCACATTTATATATCTGACCACACATCCCTCCGGAAAATGATAAATTATATAATTATATACTATCCCGTAAAAAACATGGCAGATTATCCAAAAAAATGGAGACTTATTGATTCAACTGCATGCAGCGCTTCTTATAATATGGCGCTGGATGAGGCAATCGCAATTTATGTAAAAGAAGGCAGGACTATTCCGACGCTGAGGCTATATAAATGGGACAGGCCTTCTGTGAGCCTTGGCTGCTTTCAGAAAAATGCTGACGTTGACATGGAGTATTGCTCGGAGGCAGGCATCCCGATTGTAAGGCGGCCGACCGGAGGCAGGGCAATACTTCACAATAAGGAACTCACTTACAGTTTTTCCATTAAGACAGACAATGAATTTTTCTCAAAAGGCATATTTGACAGTTATAAAAAAATAAGCAGCGCATTATATCTTGCGCTTCAGAAAGTGGGCATTGAACCCGAGATCAAAACAGAAAGGAACACAGCGAGGCATAAGGTTAAAGGAAGTCCTCTATGTTTCCAGTCAACATCCTACGGAGAGCTAACAATTGACAGCAAAAAAATGGTTGGGTCTGCCCAAAAACGCTGGAATGACGGTCTGCTGCAACAGGGCTCGCTACCATATCGTATAGACATTCCGTTTACACAGAAAGTCTTTAGGCTGGGCAATATGCGTGACCAGGACTTTTGCATGACAGGGATAATGGATGTCCTGCCAACCCTGAAAGAAGAGACCCTGATGGAATCAATAAAAGAGGCATTTGAAGAGGCATTTGGTGTAGATCTTATTTCTGATCATCCGTCTGAGGAGGAAGAGGCATTAGCCCTGAGCCTTCAGACGGAGAAGTATCAGGCGTCTGAGTGGACCCTTCGCCAGTAGTATCTTTTCCGGCATCAGCGACAGAAAACTCTTTTGAATAATAGTAAATGAAGATTGTTGCTAAAATAACGAGCCCCAGATAGCTCTGCACTATGGACGAAAAGAGCTGGTAAGGCATGGCTAAAATCGTTCCTATCACAGGTATGAGATTAAAAGGCGTTCCAAATAGTATTAGCAGGAAGCTGATGAAAATATAGACACCGAGACCTATGCAGTAAAGCCAAAGGGAATCAGGATTGCGGTAAAGGTATGTTATTGTCTCTTTGATTGATTTCATCGCTCCGGAACCTTTAAATACTATAGATGCGATTCCATAGAGCGTAAGGGCAATTATGCATATGATGAATGCTATGCCGATGCAGAAAAGCAATAAAGAGAAAAAGATGCTCAGGAAAAGCACAATGGTGGCTTCGTGGTCTTTAGCAAAGGACATAATTGCAGCAATGCTTCCGCCGAAGATGGCCAGGATAAATGCCGCGCCCAGAAAGATTAATCCGACCATGGTCGTAAATCCGAGCAGAGGAAAGAAGAGCCTTTTCCCTTCAGAGAAGAAGGCCTTCATGTTGAATCTGAACTCATTTTCTTTTATGATTTTACCTATCAGCCCTACAGTGCCGCCGAAAACATAAAGTCCGATTGAAAGTACAAGAAGCAGATAAAATAATATGCTTGCAAGGAAGACGAGAACAAGGCCTGCATAGCGCGAGATTATGTCTGAAGGTGATTTCATTGCACCGACAAAGTCGCTTAGTTTCGACAACTCTACGAGGTCTATGCCGAACATTATAAAGGCAATGGCCAGAGGGATGCCTACGAATACAAAAAACATTATACAGCTTAATATCATCATCCCCAGCTGGATGAGCACAAGCTGCCAGTTCTTGTTTATAAGCTTGAAGCCGTTTTTTATTGCATCAGAATA
>CAZBSJ010000082.1:0-3961 GCA_964494165.1 uncultured Nitrospiraceae bacterium | reverse complement strand
TATCACTAATTGACGATATAAGCGATAAACAATTATAATGCTCATCTACACGCCCATGAATGAATCTGTTGAAAAAACGATATATAAAATATCCGAGGAATCTCTTAAAACAGCAGATGATATCATCGCTGTGGAGAGAAGACTAAGGATCTCCGTGAACGGAGAAGAGGTTATAAGTCTTTACTGCACCCCGTCAATGATAAGGGAACTCGTGGTCGGCCTGCTCATGACAGAAGGCGTTATTAAAGGTGAGTGGTGCACTGACAGGATGAGCATTGAATATGGCAATGATGTCTATGTAAGCATTCAGTCAACAGATGATGTTAATGTCATGGATAAAAAAGACAGGGTGATTACATCAGGCTGCGTAGGCGGCATAACATTTGCAAAAAAACCTATTACTGAGCAGATAAAGGATGACTTTTCTATAAATGCTGAAGGCCTTTCAGAAATCTTCCTTGAATTCCAGAAGCGGTCCAGGCTTTATCAGCTTACCGGCTGTGTTCACAGTGCAGCACTTTCAGACGGAAAAAATATCCTTGCATTTGCAGAAGACATAGGCAGGCATAATGCTGTTGATAAGGTTATCGGATATTCGATACTCGAGAATATAGAATTCAAGGGCAAGATAATGCTTGCAAGCGGAAGGCTTTCCTCGGAGATTGCCTCAAAGTGCTCTATATGGGGCATCCCTGTTGTAGCAAGCAGGACAGCACCTACAAATCTCGCAGTGGAGATAGCTGAATTAAGAGGAATTACGCTTGCAGGTTTTGTCCGCGGAAGCAGGATGAACGTTTACACGCATCCTCACAGGATAACAGTGAAATAGATGTTCTCATTCGAATCGCTGATTAATAACATAGAAGAGACGATCGTTCTCTTTGACAAAAAGTATGTAGTAAGATTTATTAACCGGGCAGGCGAGGAGCTTTTCGGAAAAAGCTCAAAAGAGATAATAGGCAAAAAGTTCAAAGCCCTTTTCCCTGAGGAAAAGGCGATGCTAGGTTTCATTAAAAAAACCATATCAGAAGAGAGGTCCCTGAGCGGAAGGGGAATGAATATAAACATTGGCAGGATGGCAAACGTGGATTTCAATCTTTCGCCTTTTTTTGTCCAGGGTGAAAATAAAGGTGCTGTTTTGCTTTTAAGGGAAAAAGTGGCATTGGTTGAAAGGGAAGATTATCCGTTCGACTCGCTGATTTATCTGCTGGGTACGATTGCCCATGAGATAAAAAATCCGTTAGGCGGCATTAAGGGCGCTGCCCAGCTTTTACGAGATAAAACAAAAGGTGAAGATATCACGCAATATGTTAATCTTATAGTTAAAGAAGCAGACAGATTAAACTCGATACTGCAGGGCTATCTGACTATATGCAAAAGACCGTCGTTTCATTCAATAAATGTTCATGAGGTTCTGGAAAAGACATTATCAATAATAGAAGTCCCTTTAAAAGAAAAGGGAATTGTTTTGCATAAGCTGTACGACCCGAGTTTGCCGAAGATTATGGGGGATGAGGCAAAGCTCCTTCAGGTATTTTTGAACATAATCAAGAACTCGTTAGAGGCAATGAATAAAGGAGGCAGTCTTAGTGTCCGGACAATGGTTTCGAGAGAATATGTTAAGCAAAAAGGAAAACAGAAGCGCTGGGCAGTAATATCTGTAAAAGACACAGGCGAGGGGATCCCGGCTGAGGATATGCCTAAAATCTTTCTTCCTTTTTATACAAAGAAGAAGCATGGAACAGGGATAGGACTTGCATTGTCAAAAAAGATCATACTGGATCACGGCGGGTTTATTAAGGCAGAAAGCCAGCTTAAAAAAGGCACTACTTTAAATGTGTACATACCTTTTGCGGAAAAATGAACAGACAGACAGAGGATGATGAATAAAGAGATACTGATAATAGATGACGATGAGAGCATAGCCTGGGTCGTTGAAAAGGCGCTGGAACAGCTGGGATATAAAGTCGTATCTCACACAAGACTTGCTACAGGCTTGAAGGCAGCCAAAGAGGATTCTCAGCTCATACTGCTCGACCTAATGCTGCCTGACGGCAACGGGCTGGACGGACTCCGCGAGATAAAGGCATCAAACCCTGATGCAACAGTGATAATGATAACAGCTCACGGGCGGATGGAAAGCACTATCGAGGCAATGAAAGAAGGCGCATATGATTATTTAGAGAAACCATTTGATATAGAAGAGCTGAAGATAGTGGTAGAAAAGGCCTTTAAAGATATGGAGCTGAGGGAGGAACTCAAAAGGCTGAAAGAAACAGACGAAGAATCAGAGTCACCGCAGATAATCGGCAAGAGCGAAAAGATGCTAAAGGTTTTCAAGGAGATTGGAAGGGTAACAGCCAAAGATGTGACTGTTCTTATAACAGGAGAGAGCGGCACAGGCAAAGAGCTTGTGGCAAAGGCAATCCATTACAACAGCCAGAGAAGTTCAGGCCCTTTTGTTGCCATTAACTCTGCGTCTATCCCAAAGGATCTTCTTGAGGCTGAACTTTTCGGATGGGAAAAAGGCGCATTTACAGGTGCAAAAGATAAACGCATTGGAAAGATAGAAATGGCCAATGGCGGAACCCTGTTCCTTGACGAAATATCTGAACTTGACATGAACCTCCAGGCAAAGCTTCTGAGGTTTCTTCAGGAAAAGGAATTAAGCCCTCTGGGAAGCAACAAGGTTATCCAGACCGATGTAAGGATAATAGGCGCAACGAATAAAAATCTTAAAGATGCTGTTGCAAAAGGCACGTTCAGGGAAGACCTTTTCTACAGATTTAATGTTGTGCAGATAAAGCTCCCGTCCTTAAGAGAAAGGCGTGAGGACATTCTTCCCCTTACTAAGCATTTTCTTAAGCTGGCGCAGAAAAAATTTGAGACAGGCAGGAAAGAACTTTCAAAAGAGGCAAAGGACTTCATTGTCAAATACGACTGGCCAGGCAACGTGCGGGAGCTGGAAAATACCATAAAAAGCGCATGCATACTTTCTGATGGCGCAACCATTGAGAAAAGGGACCTGCATGTGGAAGAGGGAAACTCGTACACCATAAAAGAGTTTCTTGAAGATAAACTGAAAAAATATCTCAAGGACATGACTGCTCTCGAAACCAGCAACCTCCACTCTACAGTAATGTCAGAGGTAGAAAAGGCATTGATAAGCATTGTCCTGAAAGAGACAAAAGGCAACCAGCTGAAGACAGCGAGGACTCTGGGTATTAACAGAAATACCTTAAGGACAAAGATAAAAGAGTATAAGATAAAATAATCTCTTTCGCTTGGGAAGAGGAAGAGGTTTAGGCAGAAAAGAATGCAGATAGCATCTAAGAAAATCTCATCATTATGAGTGAACACAACGAAGAAAAGCTTCCACATAGAACTAAATCGCATGTTATTGGTGATAGGGCTCTGAGTGTGTTTAAGGTTAAAGTAAATCCTGAGTGGGCATGCGAAGAAAAAAGAATAGATTATGGATATGATTTAAATGTCCATATTGCTAAAGATGAGCAAGTAAGAGAGCATTTTTTCATTCAATTAAAAGGGCACGAGTCTCCGAACTATATTGAAGATAAAAAGTTTATCAGCGAACAACTAAAAGTTTCCACTATCAATTTTTTGAAAATGCAAGCAATTCCTGCAATGATTTGTGTTTGTAATGTCGACTTAGAACAAGAGAGGAAGGAACCCATTTTTTACGTGTGGCTGGAAGAAGCACTTGAAGAGGTTGAAAAAATAAATCCTAATTGGAGAACTCAAGAGGATTTAAATATTAGGATTCCAACAAGCAACATCTTTGATAAAGAAGCACAAAAACAGATATTTACTATTGTTACAGAACAGTATAGAGCTTTGGAAACAGGCAAAATCGTACTTGACGTTCTTGGCCCAGCTATAGGAATAGAGAAAGAAAAAATCGGTAAGCTTACAACAGAGGAAACATTGTGTGCTATTACAC
>CAZBSJ010000081.1:0-7326 GCA_964494165.1 uncultured Nitrospiraceae bacterium | reverse complement strand
CTGGAATCTGCTCTCATCCCCGCCTTTACAGGCAGGGAGTTCCCGCTGTATTAAATTTTTTAATATGGGATTTTTCTTCTTTTAAAACAGGCGGAAGTTCAATAGTGCCGAAGTCCAATAGTTCCTAAGTCAGGAAGAGCGGAAGTCAGAGAGTTGCGAGAAGCCCGGAAAGTCCTAAGCGACTGCTTTTTCTTTGACTATTGAAAGGTCAATCAGATCAAGAAGGTTTTTGGTTGTTCTTTTCCCTGCATCGAGTATTTCTATAGAGACAATCCGTCCATCTTTCGAGTAATCAATGATTACACCATCAAGCTCGACTGACTCCGCTATTGCTTCATCGCTCACGAACTCGATATTTAAAAGATCATGCGTTGGGTCATATTCTATCTTCATCTTTTTTACTCCTTCCAATAACGGCCAACATAGGATGTAAGGGCTATTGGAATGATTTCAGTTTTCTTTGCCATTTCCCCGCATTATAACATTCAAAAAGTCCATAGTTCCAGAGCAAAAACGGCAGTGTGCAAGGGTTCGAGGGTTCAAGCGGTCGAGGTCGGAGTACCAAAAAGAAGAAGAGCAGAAGGGTAAACGTTCTATAGCGCGGAAAAACAATTGACTTTTAACCTTTATAAATATTCACTCCTGGTATCTGCTCAAAGTGTTTATCGAGGGTGAAGATGGACAGATTATGTTCGATGGCAACAGTTGCAATGCATATGTCGGATAAAGGCAAATTCAAGCCTTTTTTCTTAAGTGATGCAGAAAGCTCTCCGGCTTTTTGCCAGAGGCGTTTTGTCATCTCAGCATATTCCATATCGGAAAATGCATTGAGTACAGTAGTCTTTTCTTCTTCAGTCCTGACTCCCTGCACAAGTTCAAAAAGCACAAAGCCACATATCCATACTGAATTCTTTATGATAAGACTTTCAAGTTTTTTGCCAATGCCGGATTGCAGCTTGAAGAACTCTATCCAAACGCTTGTATCTGCAAGTATGCCCTTAATTTTTTCGCTCAAGCAGCTTTTCCCTCGCTTTCTGAGCCTTCATCTCAAGCGCCTCTTCTTTTTCCCAATCGTAATCAATGCGGATCTTTCCTCTCAGCTTAAGAAGTTGTTTTATCTTTTTCTGCCTGATGAACTCTTTCATGGCAATAGTAATTGCCTTTGTCTTGGACTTTTCTCCTGTCGCCTTCTGAACCTCAGAAATGAGGTCATCAGGTATATTTAAGGTAGCACGCATAACATACACCTCCTTAGTATGCTTTTATTGTATGCTAAGTATAAGTGCGTGTCAAGGGCGAGAGATATTCGATACGAAAGCAGCGATAGCATATAGTGTCTGTACATTGCTGTACAATAAGAGCGGCAAGAAATGAAGGTAAAAAGTGGACATTATGAAAAGGGATCGCGAAGATCGATCACATACCGAAGAAGACCGCCCTCTCCTCCATATCAATCCTGTCAACCCTCACGTTTATCTCTTTTCCTATCGTAAAAGAGCGCTTTGTATTTTTTCCGCGAAGAGTAATTGTGCGCTCATCGTATTCGTAAAAATCATCCGTCATATATGAGATATGCAGAAATCCTTCGACATAAAAATCTTTTAGCCTTATTTTCAGGCCGTACGGCCTAACATTAACTACTTTTCCTTCGAATTCATCGCCAACCTTGTCTTTCATGAACCATACCCTCATGGCATTAATTACCTCGTTTTCAGCTGTGTCGGCAAGCCGTTCCATGCGGGATGAATTAAACGCAATATCAGAAAGAATGGTCTCAAGCTCCTTTATCCTTTTGTCCGAGAGTCTGGCCTTATGCAATACCTCCCTCAAAATCCTGTGCACAACAAGATCAGGATAACGCCTTATTGGAGAGGTAAAATGCGTATAGCACTCAGATGCAAGCCCGAAATGACCAACATTCTGCGGAGAATACCTTGCCTGTTTAAGGCTCCTGAGCACCATATAATTTATTATCTCTTCCTCAGGCTTGCCCTTAATATTCTTCAGGAGTTCTGAGAAGTCTTTTGGCCGCTGAATATTTTTTTTAGTCTTTGTTACAGGTCTTATGTATCTTATAATCTCATCAATCTTTGTCGGGTCAGGCTCTTCATGAACTCTGTAAAGCGACGGGATGCCGATTTCCAAAAGATGACCTGCAACCGCCTCATTTGCGGCTATCATAAATTCTTCGATAATTATATGCGCAAAGTTTCTCTCTGCCCTGATTATTGCATCGGGATTGCCCTGGAGATCAAGCAAGACCTCAGGCTCAGGCAGGTCAAAATCGAGGCTCCCCCTGTTAAGCCTGTTTTTTCTTAAAATGCCGCACAATTCTCCCATGAGCTCGAAATCTCCTAAGAGGTAATCGTACCTTTCTCTCTCATGCCTGTCATTGTCCACGAGTATCTTTTTTACAGAGGTATAGGTCATCCTTTCATCGCTGTTAATAATGCTCGGATAAAATTTTGCGCTTGTGTTTTTCCCGTTTCTGTCAAAGTCCATCTCGACCGTGAATGCAAGCCTTTCAACCTTAGGCTTCAGACTGCAGAGGTCTTCTGAGAGTTCTTTGGGAAGCATGGGGATTACCCTGTCCGGGAAATATACGCTTGTGCCTCTTTTTCTTGCCTCTATATCAATTTCACTATCCCACGGGACAAAGAATCCGACATCAGCAATGTGAACCCAGAGCTTATAGCCGTGCTCAGTAAGTTTAATAGAAACAGCGTCATCAAAATCTTTTGCCCGTTCTCCGTCAATGGTAACTGTGGCCAGAGACCTGAGATCCTTTCTTTTTTCAGCGGCTATTATCTTTTCTTTTTCAGAAAGTATCTTTGCCTCTTCGCTTACAGCCCTGGGAAATCTTCTCGGAATGCTGAATTCATCCAGTACTGCCTCCACCTCTGATGCAGGGTCCTCAGGCCTCTCAATAATTTTTATAATTTTTCCGACAGGAGGCCGCTTGCCGGCAGGATAATCAATGATCTCAGCAACCACAAAGTCATCCTGTTTGGCCTTTAACTTGCCTTTCTGAGGGATGTATATCTCAAAAGGTATAGATTTATTTTTTGGTTTCAGGAAGGTCCCTGTTTTTGTGACATCAAGTCTGCCTGCAATCTTTGTATGCGCCCTTTCAAGAATCCTTATTATCTTTCCTTCTCGCCTCCGCCAGTTCTCGACCCTCACAACAACCCTGTCGTTATCCATGGCTCCGGCAGTAGCCCGGCTCGGGATGAAGATGTCCCTTTCACCGGGACGTTCATTTATTACAAAACCATAACCGTCCTTGTGGGCCTCAAAATATCCTGTTATGAGACTGATATCCTCTGAAGGTGCAAACAGTCCTTTCCTGGTCAGCACAATCTCACCTTCCCTGAGAAGGCCCCTCATCACCTTTTTTAAGGCGCGTGCCTCGGAATGACTGAGATTCAAAAGGCGCACTATTTCACGGAAACTGACAGGTTTTTTTATCTTTTCTTTAAAGAAGGACTGTATGGTCTGTTTATTCACCATATTTATAAAACTGAAAGGGCATAATTGACTATGTTTAATTTATAAGACAGTCAGGTCTGATTTTAACTGATAAGCTGCTTTTTTGAAAGCAAAAAGGGGAGAGTGCTTTTATCTCTCCCCTTTTAATATCAATGCTGTTTATATTATTCGAGTATCTCAAGAACACAGCGTTTGCCGATCTTTGTGCCGGCTGCGCTGAGGATTGTTCTCATTGCCCGTGCAGTCTTTCCCTGCTTTCCTATTACTTTTCCAAGGTCGCTCTGCGCAACCCTTAACTCAAAAACAGTAGTTTTTTCACCGTCAACCTCAGAGACATTCACCTCTTCTGGCCTGTCAACCAGAGCCTTTGCCATTGACTCAACCAATTGTTTCATCTCATCCACCTCCATAGGAAATTACGAGTCTATTCCGACCCTTTGTAAAAGCTTTTTAGTACCTTCAGTAGGTTGTGCTCCACGCTGCAACCATAGCCTGGTTTTATCTAAATCCAGTTTTATCTCGGAAGGTTCTTTAAGCGGATCATAGGTTCCGAGTACTTCTATAAAAGCCCCGTCTCTTTTTGCCTTGGAGTCTACGACAACGAACCTGTAGTAAGGCCTCTTATGGGCACCCAATCTAGACAATCTGATCTTTACCAAAACTTCACCTCCTTATCTTAAGCATATAAGCATATCAAAATTATGCAAAAACTGTCAATAATCAGAAAGGGGAAAACCGCGGGAACTTCATCCCCTTTTTGCCCTTGAACATCTTAAGCATCTTTTTAAGTTCAATATATTGTTTTACCACCCTGTTGACATCAGTAACAGTGGTTCCGCTTCCAAGGGCAATCCTTTTCCTCCTGCTGCCATTAAGAATATTATGATTGCGCTTCTCTGAAAGCGTCATGGAATTAATTATTGCCTCAACCTTAACAAACTCTTTCTCATCCACGGAAAGACCCTTAACCTTATTAAATCCGGGAATCATGCCCAGGAGATTCTCTATCGGCCCCATGCTGCGGACCTTTTTCAATTGTTCCTTAAGATCATCAAAGGTAAAAGACTCGCCTAATATCTTTTCCTGGAGTTTTTCTGCCTCTTTTTGTTCAAAACTCTTTTGGGCCTGCTCAATAAAGCTTAGCATGTCGCCCATCCCGAGAATCCTGGAGGCAATCCTGTCAGGATGGAAAGGCTCAATCATGTCTATCTTTTCGCCGATGCCGATAAACTTTATCGGCTTGCCTGTGACAGCCCTTACAGATATGGCTGCGCCGCCCCTTGCGTCGCCGTCCATTTTCGTCAATATTATTCCGTCAATGCCTATCTGCTCATTAAAATTCTTAGCTATGTTTACAGCATCCTGACCTGTCATGGCATCAGCCACGAATATAATCTCTTTAGGTGATACCGCATCCCTGATATTCCTCAGTTCTGTCATTAAGCTCTCGTCTATATGGAGTCTTCCTGCGGTATCGAGTATCAGGATATCCCGGGCATCTGCCTTCGCCTTTTTGACAGACTCACCACAAAGCGCGACAGGGTCCTTTGTGTCCTTGGAATAAAAGACAGGCACATCAATCTGAGATCCAAGCGTAACAAGCTGTTCTATTGCAGCAGGCCTTTGAAGGTCAGCTGCCACCAGCATCGGCCTTCTGCCCTCTTTCTTAAAAAACTTTGCCAGTTTTGCCGAGGTCGTCGTCTTACCGGAACCATGCAACCCTGTCATCATGATGATAGTCGGAGGGTTTGGGGAAAGCTGTATCCTGTTGCTCGTGCTGCCCAGAAGTTCACAAAGCTCGTCATTTACTATCTTTATGACCTGCTGACCGGGCGTAAGGCTCTCAAGAACCTCTTTGCCTACAGCTTTTTCTTTGATCTTTTGTATGAAGTCTTTAACGACTTTGAAGTTTACGTCAGCTTCAAGAAGTGCAAGGCGGACCTCTTTTAAAGCAGCATCAACATCTTCTTCTTTTAGAAGTCCTCTGCTTCGGAGCTTTTTGAATACTGATTCAAGCTTTTCGGAAAGCGACTCGAACATTTATTGCTAACTAAGTAGAAGCCAGATATATTCCGCCAGTACTAGGCGCTGAGCAATGAATCTATCTTGGACTTAAGCTGGGTCTTTGGAACAGCCCCAACAACCTGGTCTACCCTCTGACCGTTTTTGAAAAACATAATAGTAGGGATACCCATTATTTTATATTTACTGGCAATGTCAGGGTTTTCATCTGTATTAAGCTTTGCAACCTTTACCTTGCCTGTATATTCCTTTGCCAGTTCTTCAACAGTGGGAGCGATCATCCTGCAGGGACCACACCATACCGCCCAGAAATCAACCATCACTAATCCTTGACTCTGAAGGATTTCTTTATCCCAGCTCGCTGTGGTTACCTCCAAGATGCCTTCAGCCATTACGAACCTCCTTCAAATCTTTAAATTTCGTTAATTATATTTCTTAATCTAACTCTTTGTCAATCTTATTGATTTTATTTTAAGCATCTTTTGCTGTGATGAAATCGTGCCAGCATAGCAGGAAACGCATGAAAAAGCCGTGAAAATAAGGATGTTTCAGATTTTATTTCAGAATCATGCCTGCTGTCTTGCCAGTGAATTTTGAGTCATATATTGCAGGCACGCCATTAACGATTACATGTGCTATACCCTCCGGCTTCAAAAACGGGCTGTGGTATGTAGACTTGTCAATAATCCTCTTGGGATCAAAAATGACAATGTCGGCAAATGCTCCTTTTTTTATTACTCCCCTGCCCTCTAAAGAAAATGTCCTGGCCGGGAGCATTGTTATCTTATGTATGGCCTCGCTCATAGTCATGAGTTTTTCATCTCTTACATACCTTCCAAGGAATCTTGGAAAGCTCCCGAATCCCCTCGGATGAGGTTTGCCCTCGCGTGTCAGGCCAGAAAAACTCCTCGCAGAAGCGTCAGAGCCGATCATCGTATACGGCAGTGAAAGAAATCTCCTCAGGTTATCTTCGTTCATAGAGAAAAATATTGCGCCAACCCTTAATTTCTCCTCGACTAAAATATCAAAAAGTGCGTCAACAGGCTTTTTCCCTGATTTTTTTGATATATAAGACAGGGTCTTTCCTTCCATCCACTTATTTTTTTCTGATATCAGCGAGGATATTCTTACTCTTTTCCAATAATCTTTATCCGGAGTTTTTTGCAGCATCTCATTCTTTATTTGTTCCCTGATTTTTGAACTCTTTAACCTCTTCAGCTCCTCTTTAGCCCCGCCTTCATAGGTCCATGCAGGAAGCACTGCATCAAGGTCTGTGTTTGCAGCGATATAGGGATATCTGTCACACGTAATCTTAGTACCATTCTTTTTTGCCTTCTCGATCAAAGATATCGCACTGCCAATTTTATGCCAGTTCTCTTTGCCACCTGTCTTAATATGGGAGATATGAACCCTTATCCCTGATTCTCTTCCGATCTTAATTACCTCTTCAATAGCCTCAATCAGTTTGTTCCCTTCGCTTCTCATATGAGAGGTATAAATAAACCCTGAATGCGAAGAACTATGTTTTGCGGAATTCAAGGCTCTGCAAAGTTCAATCAACTCATCTGTTTTAGAATAGACTCCAGGAGGATAGATAAGACCTGTTGAAAGCCCTATTGCGCCATCATTGACCGTTCGCTTTAATAAATCCTGCATCTTTTTTAATTCGTTCTTTGTTGGTAATTTATCTTTAAATCCGATTACAGATGCCCTGATATTGCCATGACCTGCGAGGGTTGCAAAATTGATCGAGATGCCTCTTTTTGATAAAATCCCGAAATACTCTTTAAGCGTTGACCAGCGTTCCTTTATGCC
>CAZBSJ010000080.1:0-7363 GCA_964494165.1 uncultured Nitrospiraceae bacterium | reverse complement strand
TAACTTATTTTTTCAAAAGCGTCCTTTGACGCATTGCATACAGGGCATTTCCAGTCATCAGGGAGTTTTTCAAACGGCGTTCCCTCTACTGCCTCGTCATATTCATAATTACATACCGTACATTTCCAAACAGCCATATTTCTCCTCCTTTATATATTATTTGGTTTTATGTTCATTCGAACTTTTTGTGATACTCTTTAACCTTCTTAGCAAACTCCCTGCCGAAGTTATAACATGTATCCTCATCCTGAACTGACGGCTTGTAAAGCACCTGCATTCCGGGCTCAACTGATTCAAGCCCTATTTTTTTGAACTCCTCGTATGCCTCTTTTACTGCTCCGCCGCCCCACCCGTAGCTGCCGAATGCGCCCATGATGCGGTTCTTTGGTCGTAAGCCTCTCAGATACGTGAGAAACTCGGATATTGTCGGATACATTATATTGTTAAGGGTTGGTGTGCCTATAAGACATCCCCTTGCCCTCCAGAATTCTTTGATTGCAACACTAAGTGGCGTTGCGCGAAGCTTGATAACCTTGCATTCGACTCCTTCATCTTTTATGCCCTGCATTATTGGGATAGTCATCTGCTCTGTGCTGTGCCACATGGTATCGTAAATAACGGCAATTCTGAGGTCTGCCTTCCCGCTTGCCATGTCCAGATACATCTGTATAACTTTGTTTGGGTTTTTCCTCCAGATTATGCCGTGATCAGGCGCTATCATGTCTATATCAAGACCCAATTTTTGTACTTCGCCAATTTTTGTCTTGATCAATTGTCCGAAAGGCATCAGTATGTTTGCATAGTAATCAACGATCGCATCCTCCAGCTCTGACATTGATTCGCAGTCTACAAATTCATCATCAAATCTAACCGAAGAAGCGATATGCTGGCCAAAGGCGTCCTGACTGATAAGTATTTTGTCTTCTTTAATATAAGTCATCATTGAATCCGGCCAGTGAAGCATTGGCGTTTCCATAAAAAGCAGTGTCTTTTTTCCTATTTTTAAGGTATCGCCTGTTTTTACCACTTTAATGGTCCATTTTGATAAATCAAAAAATCTTTCCAGCCCTTTTCTGCCCTTATCTGTCATATAAATCGTGGCTTTTGGTGTTAATTCCATTATCCTGTCGATGCTTGTAACATGGTCATTCTCGATATGATTGATGACAACGTGTTTTATCTTTGAAGGATCCACGATTGACTTGATATTTTTGATTGTAATGTCGGCAAAATGATATTTCACCGTATCAAACAATGTTATTTCATCATCAAGGATAAGATAATTATTGTAAGTCGTGCCTCTGGGAACTATATAGCCATGAAAATCCCTTATTGCCCAGTCAATGGCGCCTACCCAAAAAATATTGCTGTTGCTTTTAAGTTCAACCGCTTTCATGAACCCTCCGGTTTAATATATTTTTGTGATGAAATATGGTACTGGATTATCTGTATCTAAAAACTTTGTAGTTGCCTTTACAAATCCAATCAGGCAATAACATTTAAAATAAATGACCTTTCCTTATTATCAGATTTTTTCAAATGATTCTTTTCCTGCCTTGCAAACAGGACATTTCCAGTCATTAGGCAGGTCCTCAAATCTTGTCTTTTCGATATCATCCTTATAAAGCCATTTGCACATAGCGCATCTCCAGACAACGCCATCCTCGCGCTCGCCCTTTGCCGCTATTATGTCCCAGCCTTTTTCTTCCCACTGTTTAACAGCCGGTGGCAGATATGCAGAAGAAACGTCTTTATCCCGTGCATCCTCGACTTTGACAACTATTGTAATATCACCTTTCCGCACAGTGTATCCCCAATCGAAATGATCCTTTGTGTCAGCTGTTGTCATCTTGGCAATGAACTCGAAGGTGTTCTCCTTTCTTTTTACCCTGGACCATGAATAACAACACTTTGCAACAGAGGTGCATCCGCATTTCCCGTTCTTAAGCTCAAGACCGTCGATGCGAAAACCGCCAGGAACCTTTTCAATGTGGACTTCTTTTTCTGTCATGAAACTCATATTAATTTCCCTTTCTTTAACTATTGCATTGCGAGCATTTGCCGTAAAATTCAATATGATTCCCGAATATCTCAAATCCTTTCCTTGCATCCTCAGGGATAACAAGATCAAAAGAGGTGTGTATGTCCACTATTCTTTTGCAGTTTATGCAGATAGCATGATTGTGAGGGTCAACATTAGGGTCAAACCTTTTCTTGTCAGGGTCAGTGGTGAGTTCGATGACCTTTCCCCTCTCTCTTAATGTATCAAGCGTGTTATATATAGTTGCTAAAGACATCGTGGGAAATTTCTGAGATACAGCCTGATAAATGTCTTCTGCTGAGGGATGTTCCTCGTTGCCTTCAAGATATTCGAGTATGGCAATCCTTTGAGGTGTAAGCTTTAGCCCTAACTCCTTAAGTTTTTTCATGTTTCCTTCCTTAGAGTTATTATAACATAGTAATTATTATTGTCAAGTTAATTTGGGGCAAATCTTCCTTCAAGCTTTTTCATAAGCTCAGGCATGGTTGTATATTCCAGATCCTCCAGCCCTAACCTGTGCGGCTCAAAAGGCCCGTGAGACCGAAAATAGTTTGCTATTTCATTAGCTTTTTTCCTTGCATCGTCAAAGGCAGGGTCATCAAACATATCGCGTGGCCCGATTAATTTTCCGTTAGTTATCTGAAATCCGGCAGCAATTACCCTGGGCGGCCCGTCAAATCTTGAGGGGTTGGCCTCATAGAAAGGCACCGGCATCAAAGGCCCATGGTGCGACCCCCTCATCCAGCCCTCAACTATATGCGGGAACGCAAATGGTTCAAGTGCCTCGCCTACAGCCGGGAGACCCGACTGGCATCTTACAATCAGCACCGGGTCATCCTTGCCTACATATCGTCCAGCAATAAGGCTAAGCTTCTGAGTTGATGCAGATGCCGCTATCTCCCCGTCTTTTTTTCTGTAAACATTTTTAATCATAAACCTTCTCATGGCGCCTATAAACATTAATAGATCATATATCTCTTCCGGAGCTGAGAGGATTATTTTTTTATTTTCAAACACATCAACAACCTCGAACTTAAATCCCTGGTGCATTGAAGGGTCGATTACAAGGCCTGATGTTGTAAAAGGGTCTGCAAACATTTTATACAAAGGCAGGTTCCAGGCACCTGGCGAGGTCTTGTCTGCCATGAAGATTATTACAGGTTCGCTCTTTCTTTCCTCGAACTCCATTTCAGCAACCCCGGGCCCCATGCCTTTAATGCTCCCTGTGAATGTATCCTTCAATAAGTCCTGCCCTGCGCCGTAAAGCTTTAGTTCTTTCGCAACTTCCGTGCATTCCACAAAGACATCCCAGGCAAGCTTGTGTATTTTTTCATTGTCGATTCCATGATTATGAGTCATTATTAATTCAAGGTCGTCTCCGCATCTTGTAACATGGAAATCTTTGATTATTCCCTTGTCAGCAGAATTAGCCAATCTGTTTTCTGCTGTCTTTAAAAGGTCATGGTGAATTGACGAATGGCCGACATAGCCGCCGACATCAGCCTTAATCACGCTCAGAGTTATTCTGTCAGACATTTTCCACCTCCTTTTCAGGGCATTTTGTTCAATCAAAGATATTATTTTTTCAAGGATTTCCCTATTCTTTTCTCGACGGATTTTACCTTCTCCTCAATCCTGTTGGGCTTGCCTTTTCTGTCATCTATGGATATCGTAGTAACAGCCCTTTCCCCTGCTTTCATGACTGAATCATGGCATCGCTTTATGAGGTTCATGACTTGTTCCCATTCTCCCTCAACAACTGTTCCCATGGGGTTGATCTTATAAGGCAATCCGCTTTCATCCACGATTTTCAGCACCTCAGCCAGCTTATCGCCAATACTGCTTCCTGTGCCTACAGGCACAATGCTGAATTCTGCCAGCATATAAACCTCCTCCCAGGGCCATTTCCATAAAAACAAAAAGCCCTGTCTTGTCCAAAAGGCCTCATAGGTCTGTTTTATAACAAAACCCTATCACAGAGCATCCCCATTGTCAAAGCCAAAATGGCTGATTGCAAGAGGAAAATCTCCTGTGGTATCCTGAAAAATGGACAAGTACCTTAATGTAACAAAGAGCGTCATAATCTCCTCTCCGGCAGGTTCAGGAAAGACCGAAAAACTCGCCAGAAGGTACATCAGCCTTCTTCTGGACGGTTCTGAGATCGAAAAAATACTCTGTATAACATTTACTGAAAAAGCTGCGGCTGAAATGAAAGAAAGGATACTCAATATCCTTGAAAAAGAAAACCATGAGCTATTTTTGAATATCAAGGAAAAGATGCCTTTGATGCGCATATCCACGATACATTCATTTTGCCTGAAACTGCTCAAGAGATTTTCCATTGAACTTGGGCTTGACCCTTCTCTGGATGTTATGGACGAATTTGAGGCCTCCTTGCTCTGGTCAGAATCGGTTTATGAGTGTCTGATGCAGGAAAAAGATAAGCCTGACCTTTTTTTCGAGATGATGACTGCAAGGGGTGTGAAGGGCTGGAACAGCATTCATTCTACGCTTAACAATCTTTATGAAAAAAGGCCATTGTCTGAATTGCTGTTAAAGACAATTGATTCCATTGAAGGAGAACAAAAAAAAATACTTGAACTATATTCAAGGTGCATCAAAAGATATACCTCAAAGAAACATGAGAGGCAGCTTCTTGATTTCAGCGACCTTGAGTTGCTCGCTTACGATGCGCTTGTAAAACATCCTGAATGGCAGAACATCCTCTATTCATTCGATGAACATACTGACCATATACTTGTTGACGAATTTCAGGATACAAGCACGCTTCAGTGGAGGATAATAGATAAGCTGACCGAAGAATGGCGTTCTGGCATGGGAGCGAAAAGAGTTGCCGGAAAGACGCCTACAATATTTCTTGTAGGCGATGACAAACAATCCATCTATCTATTCAGAGATGCCAATTCAGAAATATTCCATGAGGCTAAAAAAAGACTTTCTGAATGGCTTGGTGAAGAATATTATTTTGAAGAGGTAAAAGAGAATTACCGGAGCCTTCCTGCAATAATAAATTTCACAAACAGCCTTTTCAGCAGACTTATGCCTGCCGGTCTGGTTGAAACCTGGAGGACAAAGTATTCTGCCTTTGAAGGTACCAGACAAGGCAAGGGACTGGTTGAACTGGTTCTTCTTGAACCTGAGGATAATACAAAAAAGAACCGTGTTAAAGAAGCAAATGCATTGGCAAAAAGGATTCGTTCTCTTGCAGGCTTTCATAAAATATTTGACGGTGAGGTTGAAAGGCCATGCATTTTTGGAGATATGGCGATACTTTTAAGGCAGAGGACGCATCTGGCTGTATTCGAAAATGCCCTGAGAAATGAGCAGATACCCTTTGTCGTGGCAAAAGGCATAGGGTTTTATGACGAGCCAGAGGTTGCCATACTCAGAGAACTGCTTTGCTTTATTATAGACCCATTAGATGACTACAGCCTCTTCTGCGTTTTAAGAAGCCCATTATTTAATATTGATTATGAAGTCCTTCTAAGTCTTGTCGACAGGAATAGCCAGCCTTTGTTTGAGAAAGTACAGGAGCATATTGAGTTGCACTCTGTATATAAAATACTTAGTAATTGGACAGAAAAATCAAAGACCATTTCTTTTTCGATGGTGATTGAGGACGCGCTCACTGAAACAGAGGCCTGGAGCTATTACTGGGAAAGCCAGAGACAGGCTAACATAAAAAAGTTTTTAAGAGTAATTGAATCTTATGAATCAAAGGGATTTTCCAGTCTGGAGATAAGAGAAAAACTGATAAAAGCAAGATCAAAAGATGAACCAAAGGCGAATGTTAATACTGAAGGCATGAATGCCGTAAAGATAATGACAATACATGCTGCTAAGGGGCTTCAGTTCCCTATGGTTTTCTTGCCGTCCCTTGATGAGGCAGACAGGCCAAGAAGCGGGAATATTGTTATAGAAGAAGATGACGGCAGAATATCAATGGCATATGAGGAAGATTCTTATAAAAGGAGAAAAATCCCGGAATTCGAAAAGAGAAAAGAAAAAGAACTTGAGGAAGGGAAGCGTCTCTTCTACGTAGCAGTTACAAGGGCGAGGGACTTCTTGTGCATGCTTGGTTCTTTTGATAAAGAAAAACCTAAGGGAAGACTCACTTATATTTTGGATAGTTTCGATGTCATAAAAAATGGGGTAATTAAAAAAACAGACCTTTTCGAAATACTTACAGAATCAGATATCGACAGGATATATTTTGAAAAACACACTGTGCCAATCCCCCCTTATTTAACCCAAAAGCCGGCATCAGGCCCTATATATACAGAGCCGATCTCATACGAACCTGATATAAGATGGAGAGATGTTACTGAAGATATAGACATCAGAATTAAGCACGGAGATGACTGGGTATTGCTTGGGAAGATAATGCATAGAATTTTTGAAGAGCTTTCAAAAGGAATACTTAAGCAGGAAAGGATAACCGAAAGAACATTGTTACTTTTAAAAATGGAGGCAGTTCCTGAAAATAATATTAATAAATTTACCAAGATCATCTCTGAGGAACTCCAAAAGCTTGAAACAGGAGGATATCTCAAAGATATAATCCTTCCCCAGCAAAATGCATATGCTGAACTGCCATTTGTATTGCAGAAGGGCAAAACAGTATTCAGAGGCAGGATTGACAGGATTATTATCAATAATAATACTGCAATAATTTATGACTATAAGACTTTTCCTGTAAAAGACAGGGAGCTGACTGAGCTTGTTGAAAAATACAGGTTCCAGATGGAGATTTATAAAGAGGCTGCAGAAAAAATATTATCTATGAAGGCTAAAGGCTATTTATTTTTTACGTATAAAACGCTGCTTGTTGAGGTTTAGTTTTTGGATTAATCAGAATTACAGGCTTTTTGGCAGCAATGGTATTTCTGAATCTATCTTATGGAATATGGCCTCAAAGGCACGCATCACTTCAGGGTCAAAATGTGTGCCAGCATTTTCGGTTATCTCTTTTTTAGCCTGCAAGGGAGAAACACCCTTACGATAAGGCCTGTCAGAGATAAGCGCATCAAATACATCGGCAACAGCGATGATACGGGCTCCTAACGGAATATCCCCCCCTGTCATATGATGATATCCGCTTCCATCATATTTTTCGTGGTGATAAAGAATAAACGGCAGTATATCAAGCACCTTGCCACCAAGCGGCTCCAGGATGTCTGCGCCTCGTCTTGCATGAGTCTTCATGTGCTCACGTTCATCAGAGGTCAGCCTCCTTATATTCAGGAGCACTTCACTGCTTACACCTAATTTCCCGAGGTCGTGTAAAAGCGCGGCTACGCG
>CAZBSJ010000079.1:0-7372 GCA_964494165.1 uncultured Nitrospiraceae bacterium | reverse complement strand
TGCCTATGCCGGGAAGCCTTGTGAGTTCGTTTATAAGGTTTTCTATGATGCCTTGCGCCATTACTAATTATCAGTTGATAGTTGTTAGTGTTTAGTGACTGCTTACTAGGATAAAGTTTATAGTCTTCTGTTGTCAACTCAGATACATAAGCCGTAGTGAGGCAAGGCAGACACAGCCTCAAAACCTTTAGGAATGCGATAAGAAACCGTATTGCCTGTTTTTCTGCCGAATGTAAAAAGCGATACGTAATTGGTGTGCTGCTGTAAAGATGCTTTCTACAGAAAGTTAAATCATTATTTTATTGCTGTGTTGAAACCAGCCTCCGATTTTATATCAAGTAATCCATTCACTCTTTATAAACCGTTTGCCATCAGCGATATCATAAGCCCAAATATTGATAAATCTCAACAAGAAATAAGTTAGAAAGAACTATTTGAACATATTCCCCAACCCTCCTAATCCCGGCAGCTGCAGGCCTCCGGTGAGTTTTGACATCTCTGAGTTGACCATCTCCTGCGCCCTCCTTAAAGCCTCATTCGAAGCAGCAAGGATAAGGTCCTGAAGCATCTCGATATCGTCCGGATTTACGACATCCTTTTCGATCTTTATCGAGATTATCTCTCCAGCGCCGCTTGCGGTAACTGTGACCATTCCGCCGCCAGCAGAGGCCTCGACCGTTTTTTTCTTTGCTTCCTCCTGCATCTTCTGCATCTCGGTCTGGATCCTCTGCGCCTCGCGCATAATATCACCTAGCATTTTTTTGGACATCTTTCATTCACCTCCTGTATTTTCTTTCAGTTTAACATCAATTATTCTTCCGTCGAATAAGTCTATAACTTCCTTTATGGCTGGGTCTTCCAGCACCTGCGCCCTCAGATCGCTTTTAGCTATAACTTTTTTTTTCTGAAGCTCTATCTGTATTTTTACCGGATTCTTTCTTATCTCAGATGCTATTCCTTCAATTAGAGCGGAGTTCTTTCTCACAGGCTCTGCGAATATTTCTGCGTCATTGCTGTTGAATGTAAGCACTAATGTGTCGTCTTTTAGCAAAGGCTTTGCCTTTGAGAGCTTAGAACTTATCCTCGGGTCTTCGATTCTTTCCACGACAGCATTTAATAATGACTCTGCATCCGAAGGAGCGGTGGTTAAGGGTTTTGGACTTGCGGTCTGCGGTCTTGGCTCTTCATCCGGTAAAGGCTCGTTTGTATGCCTGGCTCTGGATTCTAAATCTTTATTGGGAGATTCAATTCTGTTATCACTGACTGCTGGCTGCATGTTCTGAGGAATTCCCCTGGAGAAATTAGTTATCTTCTCAATGGCATCTTTGACTGAGGGCATTGAACTCAAAAAGCTTGCCTTAATAAGAGACATCTCGAGGCTCAGTCTGGGCGCAAAAGACGACCTCACCTCAGCAGCAGCCCTTATGAGTTCTGACAGCATGAGAGTGAGAAGGTCAGAGGAAACTTTCGGGAGAATGTCGCGCACAATTTTCATTTCATTTTCGCCAAGCTCAAGCAGTTCCTCCGGTTTTTGAACGACCTTTGCAACAAGCAGGTTTCTGAAGAACCCTATTAAGTCCTCTGCGAATGCCTTAATGTCTGTTCCCCTGTCAACAAGCTCTGCCACGAGCCTGACAAGTTTTTCTCGGTTGCCTTCAATGACAGCGACTGACATTTCGGCTAATATTTCGATATCAGCTACTCCGAGTAGGTCTTTTACATCGGACTCATTTATCTCTGAAGAAAAGGATGTGACCTGGTCCAGTATGGTGAGCGAATCTCTCATGCTTCCGTCAGCAGCCCTTGCAACCATCTCTAAGGCTGAGTCAGAGATTTTAATGTCTTCTTTTGAAGTGATATGCTTTAATCTCTCTTTTATCCTCTGGGTTGATATTCTCCTGAAGGGCAGATGCTGGCATCGCGAAAATATGGTAGCCGGTATCTTATGCGGGGCTGTTGTCGCGAGCACAAATATCGCATGAGGCGGAGGCTCTTCCAATGTCTTTAAAAGCGCATTGAACGCAGAGGTCGAAAGCATGTGCGCCTCGTCAATGATGTATATTTTATATTTTGCCCCGAGCGGAGTATATTTAATCCCTTCCCTTAAGTCTCTGATGTTATCCACGCCTGTGTTAGATGCGCCGTCTATCTCAAGGACATCGATGGATGTGCCGTCCTTAATCGATGCGCAGGATGCGCACTCATTGCAAGGAGAAGGCGTTGGTCCCTTTTCGCAGTTAAGCGCCTTAGCAAGTATCCTTGCAGTGGATGTCTTTCCAACACCTCTGGGGCCTGAGAATATATAAGCGTGGGCTATCTTGTTCTGTTCAATGGCGTTTTTCAGAATCCTGCTTATAGGCTCCTGACCGATGAGGTCATCGAATCCCTGAGGTCTCCATTTTCTTGCAAGGACTAAGTAACTCATAAATTAAAAATTAAAAGTTAAAAATTAAAAGTTAAGATTGGAACATAAAATATTTTTCTTCAAGTTTTAACTCTTAACTTCTAACTCTTCACTATCAGTGTTTTTCTCCAGCCAGGGGACAACTTGCTGCGGCACCCAGAGAAAATGCTTACCATTGCTTCCTTCCGGACCTGGTGGGGTTCACATCACTCTGCTGCGCAGGGCCATCCCCTGGCTGCAGAAAAACAGCGAATAATGAACAGCGCGGGACATTATTCAATCTTTTTCAGTGAGTTATTTTAGCACATCCATATTTTCTTTTGGCATGCTCTGAAATATCAAAGTGAGCATCTTTTTTATTTGATGAAATCTTGCAGTATATGAGGGTGTTTCCTGCTATGATTTCTTGTGAGCCTTTTTATTTTCCGTCACGGGATTGAGATGCTTACAATGTTTAAAATGCATTATCAGGACAAAAATATCAGACCGCCCTTAGAGAGTCCACAATATTCATGCGCGCCGCCCTTATTGCAGGCAGAACTCCACCGATAAATCCCATCACAAGGGAGAATATTAAAGACTGGAACGCGATCCTGAATGTCAGCGCGAATGAAAATGCCAGCTCTGAGAATGTCTGCCAGTTCATTGTGGAAATAGTGAGCAGCTGCATGAAAGAAGCAAAAAAGATGCCGATACATCCGCCTATGAATCCCAGAAGCAAGGCCTCGGTTATGAATGATATAAGAATATTCCTTCGCTGAAAACCCAGCGCCCTCAATGTGCCTATCTCTGAAGTGCGGTTGGCGACGGCAGCGTACATTGTTATCATCGCGCCTACCACTGCTCCGAGAGAGAAGATTATGGTCAGCGACAGCCCGAGTATATTCAGAAACATTGCCATCATCTCTGACTGGTCTGCGTAATATTGCGTCTCTCTCTTTGCCTCAAGTGTAAGACGAGGCTCGCTCTCTATCCTTTCTTTCAGCTTCTGGAATTCAGAAGAGTTGCGAAGTTTGAAGATCACCGAGGAATAACCATTCCTTCTGAATGCCTGCATGAGCTGGTCTGCGTCTCCCCATATCTCAGAATTGAATCCTGTATTGCCTGCATCGAATACTCCAACCACTTTCCAGTCTCTCAGAGCAAAACGGAGTGTCTCGCCAAGACCGCCGCCCTGAAATCTTTTGGCTATGCTCGAGCCTGTGAGTATCTCGTGCGAACCCGGCCGGGGCATGCGGCCCTTGATTAATCTTACCTGCGGCCGCAGCTGCATCGAAGGTGCTTCTATCCCCCTAATCTGGATAAGCGCAGGTTTGTCATCAGTCCCTCTCTTCAGGAGATTTATAAGCACGAGTATCTCCTTTGCAACAAGCCTCTGCCCGTTTTCTCCGAGTGCGATCTCAGGCTGCGACTCAACAATTGAGGCCTGAAGCCGGTCAACTCCGCTCATAACCTCTGAGTTGGAACCCTTTCTTATTATCACCACATTATCATACGAGCCGGTCTCGACAAGGGTTTTTCTGAGCCCTTCAGACAGCATCAGGACAGAGGCAAACACAAAGACGACCAATGCCATTCCGGATGTGGTAAGGGCTGTGGTCAGCCTTCTTGTTAAGAGGTTGCGGAAACTGTATGAAAGCGGGATTTTCATTTTTTGTTTATGCCCTTTATATCCTTAGCCGATTCTTCTCAGTCCGTCAGCAATATTCACCTTTACTGCCCGCCATGCAGGAAAGACCGCTGCGACAATCCCTACAATAAATGCTGCTGCTATATCCATATAAATAGTCTCTTTCTGGACATTGAACACAGGAAAGTATGTGCTCATCGCATCCCCGAATGCTTTAGCAGCAGGGAATGTTCCGGCAATCCCCAATGCACATCCGGTAAAAGCTATTATCAGGGATTCACCGAATATAAGCCCTGCGATATGCCGGGCGTCAAATCCGAGCGTTTTCATTACTGCGTATTCTCCGATTCGCTCCCTTGCTGTCATTGCCATGGTGTTTGCCATGACAGCCAGTATTATTATTATCACAACAAATGAGACTACCTGGACTGCGATTATTATCGCCTCAGTCATTGAGACAAAGCTCATCTGAAATGCCTTTTCAGTCTCTGTGAGGGTTTCGGCCAGAGAGTTCTTGAATGTATCATCAATTGCAGAGGCTACCTCTGAGGCAATGTCTGGATTTGCCACCTGTATGGTGAACCACCCTACATGATCAGCCCTGTAAGGCGCTGTCTTTTTTAAGGATTCATTCAGATAATCCCAGTGAAAAAAGACCTGCGTCTCATCAGTGCCCTTTTGCGCTCCGTGGTAAATTCCCCTTACCACAAAATCCCAGTTTCCGGGAAAGATTGTCCCTTTAAGGGTTATGGTGTCTCCTATCTTCCATCCGTATTTCTGGGCTGTCTTTCTGCCTGCGACAAGTCCCTTTCTGTCCCGGATGAAGTCATTTTTCTTGTCTTCAGGCAGTACGAACTCAGGCCAGAGATCAAAGACTGTCTTTGCATCCACGGCAAAGTTGGGTATGAAATTTTTTTCATCAATATAAATTCCTCCGAACCAGTACGCATAAGATAATTTTTTAACGCCGGATATCTGCCTTATTTTTTCCATGTACGACAACGGCAGGAAGAATATGATGGATATGGAATTCCTTGTTATAAGCCGCCCGGCAGAGGATGCCTCAACACCGGCATACCAGGCACTGACAACAGTCCTCAGAAGGCCGAATGCGAGAATGGCGATTGTAATCCCCAGAACAGTAAGGGATGTGCGCAGTTTGTGCCTGCAGGCATTTCTAGAGAGCAGCTTTATTATTTGCATTCAGGACTCCCTTATCCAGATGTTTTATGATGCGGGCCCTTTCAGCTGCGCGGGGGTCATGCGTTACCATGATTATTGTCTTCCCGAGTTCATTGTTCAGACGGCTCATAAGATCCAGAATCTCCTTTGCAGATACTCTGTCAAGGTCTCCTGTTGGTTCGTCAGCCACGAGTATCTCAGGGTCGGTTATGATTGCGCGAGCAATAGCCACGCGCTGCTGCTGGCCTCCTGAGAGCTGGCTCGGATAGTGGTCTGCCCTGTCAGACAGGTTCACGACCCTAAGGGCAATCTCCACATGCTCTCTCCGCTGTTTTTTAGTTAAACCGCTGAGGGTCAATGGCAGTTCGATATTTTCGAATGCGGTAAGCACAGGAATGAGATTATAAAACTGGAATATAAAGCCTATGTTCGAACTCCGCCACTGCGCGAGCTCTGTCTCGGAAAGCGTGGTTATATCAATATCTCCGATCCTTATAAATCCGCTGTCAGCCTTATCAATGCCTGCTATCAGATTCAGTAGCGTGCTCTTGCCTGAACCTGAAGGCCCCATGAGCGCCATGAATTCCCTTTCGCTGATTTCGAGATTGATGTTTGTAAGGACAGGGATTACCTGACTGCCGCGCTGGTATGACTTGTACAGATCTTTTATCTCAACTAAAGCCTTGCGCTCAGACATCTATTTTTCAGCAATCTTTATGCGGGTGTTGTCCCTGAGTTTTTCAGGCGGATTAGCCACAATCCTGTCACCAGCGTTTGCCCCGCTCCGGATTGCTACCATGTCGCCTATCTTTTCTCCGGGAGTTATCTGAGTTTCTAGTGCGCGATTTTCTTTTACGATGAATATATAGTGCTTGCCGTTTCTTTGAATGATTGATGAGGCATTCACAGCAAGGCGCGAACTCATGTCCTCAGGCGTTAAAGGCTGTTCCAGAAAAGCGACCTTTGCGCTCATCTCAGGGAGTATGCGTTTGTCTTTATCAAGAAACTTTATCTTTACGAGCACGGTTGCCTTAGTTCTGTCAGCAGTAGGCACTATCATATGCACTTCGCCCCGGAAGCGTTTATCAGGCAATGCGTCTAGCTGTATCTCGCATGGCTGTCCGCCTTTTACCTTCACGAGATTTGATTCTGATACATCCACCTCAACCTGAAGCGAGTGCATGTCTGCAATGGTCACTACCGCTGCCTTTGCATTTGCAGCTGCTCCGAGCGGAGTGATGATGTCTCCTACATCAGCGTTCTTTGTTAGCACGACGGCATCAAAAGGCGCGCGGATAAATGTATATTCCAGAGAGACATCGGCATTCCTCAATGCCGCATCGCTTGCTTTCACAGCTGCCTCAGCAGCAGAGACTCCTGCAACTGCTTTTTTGTATCTTGCCTCAGCAGAGTCGTATTCAGTCTTTGATATCAGTTCTTCTTTTATCAGCTCTTTGTAGCGATTGAAATTTACCTCTGCATTGTCCAGCTCTGCCATTGCCTGCTCAAGTGATGCCTGAGAGGCCTTTAAATTGGCATCAGCTTGCGCCCTCAATGCCTTGGCGTCCTCATTTTCAAACTTGGCAATTAAATCTCCTTTTTTTACGATGTTGCCTTCTTCAACTGATATTGACACAAGCCGTCCTGTCATCTTTGATGCAACAGCGGCCTTTCTCTGCGCAACAACATATCCGCTGGCATTCAGAAGCGAAAGGCCCTGAGACGGATAGATGGTTCCCACAGTGGTGACCTGGACTTCGACTGCCGGCACAAGCAAGCCCTTTGCAAACAGAAGGACCAGAACTGCTATTACCGCAGGTATCAATACCGCATAAAATAGCTTTTTGCGCTTTGATTGCTTTGAGGTGATGACAGATTTTTGAATCTTTAATTTAGAAAGGTCTTCGTCAGCCATTATTCATAACCCCATGTAGAAAATAAGTGATTAGTGTCAGTGGGCAGTGTCAGAGGTTGTTTATTCTATGCCCTGTTCAACTACTCACTGTTTTTGTATGGCGGAGAGGCAGGGATTTGAACCCTGGGTGCGGGATTAGCGCACACACGATTTCCAGTCGTGCACCTTCGGCCGCTCGGTCACCTCTCCAGTACAAAACATCTGAAATATTAACTGATAAAACTTTATTAAATCAACAGAT
>CAZBSJ010000078.1:0-7391 GCA_964494165.1 uncultured Nitrospiraceae bacterium | reverse complement strand
TCGGCTTAGCGCTGACAAATGTAGAAAGGAAAAACACTGTCATTACGCTAAGCAATAGTCCCAAAATAATCACTTTCTTGCTCATTTTTTACCTCCCTATTTTTTTGTTTTTGAATACCACTTTGACAAAAAAAATACCCTACACTGCTGTCCTTATTACCTCCCCGTCTCACCTCCTGTTTTCAAAAAATACCTCCCCTCCCCTACACTTCTATTTTTTATTTATTGAGAGAAGCAGTCTGTAAGTGTAAAGAACCGCTTCCTTCCTGTGGGCTTTGTTCAGGGTGTAATAAAGCGAAGACTCTTTTGATATTGCAAAAGCCTTTTTGAGGAACATCATGTTAAGATTTTTAAGCATCGCACACCTCTGGCCTCTCTAAAAGCAATTGTAATGCCAGCAGACAAAAAATAAAAAAGCTTTTAAAATACAGCATTACATCTGACATTTGTCTGCTGAGAGGTTTTAATTGGGGAAATTACCAGGCAGGTTGGGGATTTTACTAAAAGGCTTTTATAAGACGCGGCCTGCCTGTCGGCAGACAGGCCTGTTTAAAGCATAGATATAAAATTCTGTATCAGGTTTGTCTTCTTCAATAACATTGATTTCGTTAAGGCTGATATCTGCCTGAGTACTTTCATCAAGCATCTGTTCGATGTCTATATCCTCCACAAGTTCAATCTCGCCAATGCCCTTAACAAAAAAGCATTTTTTATTGATATCTCCGACCACGGCTTTATCAGGAAAATAAAATGTCTGCTTTTTAAGCTCTATCGCAGCCTTTCCCAAAAAAACCTTATTTAATTTCTTAAACATCTCTTGCCTCTTACACCCATAGAAGCAATTAGAATGCCAGTGCACATAAAATAAAATGCCTTAGAAAATAAGGAATTGCCTTGCGTATTTTTGCTTAGAAGGCATTCATCTTCTAAAAAATACCGATACAGATGGGAATTTCACCGAATAAATCAAACATGATATAAAACTAAAAAAATAAATTTGCCAGACAAATTAACGACTTGATTGTTTTTTGATAGACTTAACAGGAATGGTATATTTATTGCTTCATAAAACCATATTAGCGATAACAAGATGGTTTATACATTAGATATGAAGAAGATACTCATAATAGACGATGAGCCGCTGATTCGGGAAGGACTTGCAAAAGCCGTTCGAGACAAAGAGGTAGAGGTAAAAACCGTTAACGCAGGCTCGGATGCCCTGTCAGAAATCTCATCCTGTTTTTTTGACCTCTGCTTTCTTGATATAAGACTGCCTGATGCAAACGGCCTTGATATTATGAAAAAGATAAAAGACATCTCTCCTGACACAAAGATAATAATAATGACTGCATGCGATATATATAATGAGATTAAAGATTCTTTGGCAAAATCAGCTTATACATATGTCGAAAAACCCTTTGACCTGATGCATGTTAAAGAGATTGCAAAAGACGCATTGACCGGAGAAATTGCAAAGCCTTATTCCAATCCGAACTTTTTGATGTGATATCTTAAAGAATCGTAGCTTATATTAAGCAGTTTTGCAGCCAGAGTCTTATTATTGCCTGCCCTTTCCATTGCCTGCGCCAGAAGGTCTTTCTCAAGTTCATCCAGAGATATTCCTGCCTCTGGAAGTATAAATCTGCCCTTAGCAGAGGCGTCGGCTGAAACAGGCTCTTTTGTCAGCCATTTAGGCAGATGCTCAGGAAGTATCATCTCTGCATCCTCAAGCACGACAAATCTTTCGACCAGATTTTTTAGTTCTCTAACATTCCCGGGCCAATTGTATTTGATCATAAGCTTTTCTGCTTCTGGAGAAAAACCCTTCACAGTCTTCTTGTTATATTTCTGCGAATAATGCTGGAGAAAATGCCTGGCTAATACAGGGATGTCCTCCGTCCTTTCCCTGATAGGCTGGATATGAACATAAAAAGTGCTCAGCCTGAAGAATAGATCCTCACGGAACTCCCCTGCCTTCATCGCATCTGAAAGATTCCTGTTCGTAGTTGCGATGACCGTCACATTTATTGCCATATCTTCTTTTCCTCCGATACGCCTGACAGTCCTCTCTTCCAACACCCTCAAAAGTTTTGCCTGGAGATTAGGCTTCATATCACCTATTTCATCAAGAAGTATTGAGCCCCCGCTTGCAAGCTCAAAGATCCCCTTTTTCTCGGTTTTTGCGTCTGTAAAGGCGCCTTTTTCATAACCAAAAAGCTCGCTTTCAAGCAATGTCTCAGGCAGGGCAGCGCAATTTACTGCTATAAAGGGAGTTGCACCATAAGCGCATTCGCCAAACATCGAACTATGCACATAGCGGGCTGCTATCTCCTTGCCTGTCCCGCTTTCGCCTGTTATCAGGATATTTGATACGTGAGCCTGGGCTATTTTTTCAACCTTTGCCTTAATCTCTTTGATAGCATTAGATTCGCCAACAAGCTCTTTCTCAAAAAGAGAACAGCTGACCTTTCTGAGATATTCCACCTCTCTCTTTAACTTTTCTTTCTCCAAAACATTCGCTATAACAATCTTCACCTCATCCATATTAAACGGCTTTGTAAGGTAATCATTGGCCCCAAGCTTCATTGCCTTAACCGCAGTCTCTGCAGTATCATCAGCAGTAAGCATTATCACCTGTGCGCTTACTGTACGCTTTAGCTCCTCGAGGATTTCAATCCCGCTTCGCTCAGGGAGGTGTATATCCAGAAGCACCACATCTGGCGACCAGCCTTTAATCTTGTTGATTACGTCACAGGCGCTCATCTCATAACGTACGTCATATCCGTCACCCTTCAATGCCCTTGAGAGCATGGAAATTATAAGTTCATCATCATCAACAAGGAATATCTTTCCTTTAACAGCCATCCCTTAACCTCATTTCGTTCTGACAGGCAGCCTTATCATAAAAGTGGCTCCGCCCATCTGGTTGTTTGATGCGCTTATGGTCCCGCCGTGCTGTTCAATAAGCCGCTTTGAAATAGAAAGCCCAAGGCCGGTTCCCTTTGGCTTGGTTGTAAAGAATGGATTGAATATCTTATCCATTGTTTCAGGATCAATTCCTTTTCCTGAGTCTGATATTCCTATCTCTATCGCTTCCATGGCTTTATTATAATGTGTTTCCACCTTCAATTTCCCGCCGTTAGGCATCGTCTCAACCGCATTGAAAAGGATATTTAAAAAAACCTGCTGTAACTGCATAGGGTCTACCATGGTCTCCGGCAGTGGAACAGAAAACTCCCGTATGACCTCTACCTGCTTGGAGCTGTCAACAGACGGTATGTTTTTCAGGGAAAGGGCCATTGCCTTATCGATAATACTATGTATGTCGGCTATCATGAATTGCGGCCTTGGCGGTCTTGCAAAACTGAGCAGTTCCCTCAAAAGCAGTTCTATTCTCTTAATCTCTTCTATGACCTTTGATAAAACCTCCTTATCCTCATCAGACATCTCTGCCTCGCCGGAAAGGACCTCCATCGAAACCTTAATGCCTGCCAGGGGATTCTTTATCTCATGGGCAAGTCCTGCTGCCAGTTCCCCGACCATCTTCATCTGCTCTGTGCGCTGCAAAGCCTCTTCAGCCTGTTTCCTTTCTGTAATATTCCTGTCGATCGCAAGCACATATTTCTTATCCCCTACCTCCAGCAACCCGGCATTAATCTCAACAGGGAAGACAGTCCCATCCTTTTTCCGGTGGTTTATCTCAGCCTTTATCCATTCACCCTGAAGAATGCGGCTGATGCGGTCCGGCGCCTGCCTTGCAGCCTCAGGCGTATCAAGGTGTGTTATGTTCAATGAAAGCAGTTCATCCACTGTATAGCCGTGCATCTCTGCGGCTGCCCTGTTAGCTGCAACTATATGCCCTGCGTTTTCTCCCTCAGCCTCCAGGATAAAAATAGCGTCGCCGGCGCTCTCAAAAAGCGTCCTGTATCTTTTCTCGCTTTCCTCTATCTTATTCATATGCTCTTTAAGCGAATCCGCCATCTCATTAAACGAACTCGCCAGCTCGCCAAACTCTGTGCTGTCCCAGTAAGATGTCCTGTAATCAAGGTTTCCTGATTCAATCATCCTTGACGCATTTAAAAGCTCGTAAACAGGCCTGGTAATCTGTCTTGTTAATGTAATCGCAATCAGCACGCCAATTATAAATGCAACGCTCAGCGTTACAATAAGTATTAACCTTGAGTTATTTATCTCTGTCATAGCCTTAAGGGTCTTTTCATTGAGGCTCTTGTTAGCAATAAAGGACATTTCATGCGCCCTGGTTAAAACAGAATCCCCTATATTCACAGCTACCATCTTGAGTCTCTCTATCCTCACAGGATTAGCAGTAGTCGTTATCAGATAACTTATTGCCTCTTTATACTGCTCAACGCTGCGGCTCATATCCTTAAGCCTTGCTGTCATCTCCTCATTGTGATGACAGCTGAGACACTTATGTATGGATTCGTCGAGCGCAGCGACATTCTCGACAATCACATCGAGTTCTTTGTCAAAGGCAGTCTTTATTGCGTAAAGGTTAGACTGCACGGTATGCGCATTAATAACAAAATTCTGTCTCACCAATTCGATCCTGTGCAGGTCAATGATTGACTGGAGATCCGAGGTTATCCTGTAGGTATAAAGCATTGTAAGCCCGGCACCGATCGTGAAAAGCAAAAACAGCAGCGATAATGAGAAGATAAGCTTTTTTTTCATCTGGTATATTTATATCTCTTTATATTTATTCCTGCCTTATCAGCAAGCTCGAAAAAAGGCCTGAAATCATCTTTTTTAGCCTCGACAAATTTCAATGCCATTAATTTGCTGAGGACTTTCCTTCCCTCGTCTTCCTTATCCATGTTAAGCAATATTTCTTTTATCTTCGATTTTATGTTGTCAGGCAAGTCCCTCCTGAGACAGAGCGTTGTATCAGGAAATTCATTCGAGACAGCCAGGACTGTTAACTCATCCTTAATAATCGGGTCTTTCCCTATCATCCGCTTAAATACCTTGCTCTTTGCAATTCCTATATCAGCCCTGTTGTCGAGTACAGAGTAAATAGCTGCGTCATGGCTCCCTGTGAAATAATATTCCCTGAAATATTTATCGATATTCACTACTCCGCGCTCTCTTAGAAATGCTATTCCAAACAGATAGCCTGTAACTGTCGCCCTGTCAACAAATGCAAACCGCTTGTCTTTCATGTCATCAACATTTTTAATGCCGCTGTCTTGTCTCACAAATATATAGCTTTGAACAGTTGCAGACCCATCTATATTCACAGGCCTTGCAACCGGCTCTACCCCGAGTTTCTCCATTGCCAGAACGCCTGTAAATACGCCGAAGAATGCTCCGTCCATTTCCCTCGACACAAAGCTGTCAATTATGTCTCCGTACCTGCTCAGGATCGTTAGTCTCACATTAATCCCAAGTTTCCCGGATAGGTAATCAGCCAGAGGCCTGTGCTTATCCATCTGCAGAAAAATGTTCTCTTCGGGTATAAGGCCGATAAGCAGTTCATCCTGGCAAAATACCTTTGCCGGAATAAACATAATCATCAGGACTATAAAACAGCCGAATATTTTTTTCATTATCAGTGTATTTTTGTCGCCCCTGTAACCAGTTCCATCGGAATCCTCCATCCCATGGCTGTTGCCTCTTTCAGATTAAATATCAGTTCTATATCATTTGAGGAATCAACCTTAATCTTTTCTGGAGAAATGCCCTGGAGTATCTTTATCACCTTTTCAGCAGCTTTATCGCCCTGTTCTACAGGGTTGGCTGAGAGAGTAATCGTTGCATTTGCGGTATTGTCATGAAGCAGAGATGCGTAAGGTATCCTCAGATTCTTTGATAAGTTCATTACAGATGTAGACGCCATGCTTGCTATGGAACTGCCTGTAATTAAGATTGCATCAATCTTTTTCCCTGAGAGCATCCGGTCAGCATCATCATGAGACTTCAGGTCTATCCCTTCAATACGAAAACCGTACTGGCCTGCAAGCCTTGAGAGTTCCCTGAACTGGTATAAAGAATCCGACTCATTTGAACTGTAAATAACTCCAAGATTTTCCAGATTTGTTAATCCTCTCAGGTAACGAACAAGGCTCGAGACTGAAAGCCTCATGTTAATACCTGTAATATTTTTTGCCTTTATATTGGATATAACAGGCTCGTAGGCAGCTGCATATACCACAGGGATTTTTGTCTTTTCTTCAAATACAGCCATTGCTGCAGGAGTTCCGTACGCCACAATAATATCCACATCAACGGCTATAAGCTTTCTTGCAGCATTTACCAGAGAGAGGATTGACGGGTAAGGTCTCTGCACAATCACTTTCACATTGCCGGAATACCCCTCACTGTTTAGTCTTGATATAAAAGCCTTATGTACATCCGCATAATAAGGCACGTCGCCGGTCATTATTACGCCAATGGTTTTTTCTGCAAAACTGTTTGAAAAGGGTACAAGCAAAAAGCAGAGGATAAAGATATAGCGAATAACCCTGATATGGAAGCAGGACACTGATTTATTCACATTTTGATAATAACATATTTTTCCCCTGTGTCCTATTTCTCAGCATCGATTGCCTGATTATTAATCAGACCCTGCCTAAAAATAGGGCAAGGGCTTATATCTCGGAGGAAAAAATCCTTTTTTATCAATGCATTCATGCTGGCACAGTTATTGATATTTATATCACTGATGTCTGTTTTAATTCTTAAAAATATAAGTACAGAAGGCCCTGGGACCATCGAGGATTTTCTCGGCAGAAAGGCTATATCTTACAGAATAGTAGAGCTTAAGACAGAGCCGATTCCAGACACTGACATATTTGACACCCTGATAATGCTTGGCGGTCCGATGAGCGTTAATGAGAGTGACATCTATCCTTACATAAATAAAGAGGAAAAACTAACAAGAGAGTTTATAGCTAAAGGCAAAAAGGTATTGGGAGTATGTCTGGGCGCACAGATAATAGCAAGGGCATTGGGCGCAAATGTTTATAAGGGGACAGCTCCTGAGATTGGCTGGCATGATATTGAAATCACAGATTCAGGGTTAAAAGACTGCATGATGAAGAAACTTGCTATACATCCCAAGGCAGGGGACTTCTGGAAAAAATTCAAGGTATTCCACTGGCATGGGGAGACATTCGACATACCTGACGGAGCTTTAAGGCTGGCGAAATCTGACTTATACCAGAATCAGGCTTTTAAATACAAAGACCATGCGTACGCATTTCAGTTTCATATAGAGGTCACAAAAGATATGGTATACGACTGGCTTAAGGATGAGCCGATAAACCATAACACACTAAAGACTGATACAGAGAGGCTTTTCGATATCTATAAAGGCAGGGCAGAAAACTTTTATAACGCATTTTTTGCGAAAAATTAAGAGTTGAGAA
>CAZBSJ010000077.1:0-7414 GCA_964494165.1 uncultured Nitrospiraceae bacterium | reverse complement strand
GAGTTCGAAATTTATGTGAAGTTCACATCGTAGGCGGCCTTCACCCTGACTGGCCGTTCGAATATTACTTAGAAATGCTCTCGGCCATTAAAAAGCACTTTCCAAAAATCCAGATTAAGGCATTCACAGCAACAGAGATAGAGTATTTCTCAAGGATAAGCAGGAAAAACATTGCAGACACTTTGATTGAGCTTAAAAAATCCGGTTTTAACACAATGCCCGGCGGAGGCGCTGAGATATTTGACATAGCAGTAAGAAACCAAATATGTCCTGAAAAGCTTTCTGGAGAGGGATGGCTCAAAGTCATGGAGGCCGCACATATTGCAGGCATAAAGACAAATGCCACAATGCTTTACGGGCATCTGGAAGATTATGAACAAAGGGTTGACCATCTCTTGAAATTACGGGAATTGCAGGATAGAACAAATGGCTTTCAGGCATTTATTCCTCTGGCATATCATCCTAAAAATACCGAGATTGGCGGCTCATATTCCTCAGGCATTGATGACTTGAAGACCATCTCAGTCAGCAGGCTAGTGCTCGACAATTTCCAGCATATTAAGGCCTACTGGATAATGCTTGGAGCAAAGCTCTCACAGCTCGCGCTTTTATTCGGAGCTGATGACATTGATGGCACCATAATAGATGAGAAGATTACACAATCCGCAGGAGGATTAAGCGGACAGGCTATGACAGCCGGGCAGTTAAAGAATCTGATTAAAAAGGCAGGGAAGAATCCTGTGGAGCGGGATTCATTTTATAGAGAGATATGAAAATTCTTGAATATAACGACCTTGACTATTCAAGGGTAAAGCGTCAATACGAAAAGATTGCCAACTGCCTTGAAAAAGACGATTTCCGTTCGGCGGATGTAAGAAAACTTAAAGAACACGGCCTGTACAGGGCAAAACTTGACGATGCTAATCGTCTAATTTTCAAGATAGTAACCTGCAAAGGAATTCGTTATGCCTTAATGCTCGAGGTCGTTCTTAATCATGCCTATGAGAAATCAAAATTCCTGAGAGGCGTAAAGATTGATGAAACTAAAATTCCAGGCGTTGAAGATACGGCGCAGATAAAAGAAGAAGCGCTGCCGTCTCTTATCTATATTAATCCATCCGTAAATCGTTTTCATTTTCTCGACAAAATTATTTCCTTTGATCCTGAACAGCAAGATGTCTATAAAGTTCAACCGCCGCTTATTATTATCGGCCCGGCAGGCAGCGGCAAGACAGCCATTACGCTTGAGAAGATGAAGCGGTTTTGTGGACACGGCATTTATGTGACTCTTTCACACTATCTTGCCGATAATGCCAGGAAAATTTATTACAACTGCCACTATGAAAACGACAGTCAGGAGATTTCGTTCCTCTCTTTCAAAGAGTTTCTTGAGACAATGCGGGTGCCTGAAGGAAAAGAAATCAGATACAACGCCTACGCTCAATGGCTGCTAAGGTTTCCACGGCAGCAGCGTGTTGCTGACGCCCATCGCTTATATGAAGAGTTTCGCGGGGTCATAACCGGTTTTATTGTGGACAAGCCGTATCTCAGCCGTGAGGAATATTTGAACTTGGGCGTTCGTCAGAGCATATATCTCGATGAAGAGCGGGAATTAGTCTATACTCTTTTTGAAAAGTATCTTAACTTTATAGAAGAAAACGGCTGGTATGATCCCAATATCCTTGCACACAGCTATCTGAAAGATGTGCAGCAGATATATGATTTTATTGTTGTTGATGAGGTGCAGGATATTACCAATATTCAACTTCAGATTACTCTCAAAAGCCTTAAAAACCCTGAAAATTTCATTCTCTGCGGCGACTCTAATCAGATAGTGCACCCCAACTTTTTTTCATGGAGCGGGCTGAAGTCTATGCTCTACAACAATGCATCGCTCAAAACAAAAAAAATAATGCGAATACTGCAATCAAATTTCCGCAATTCCGCAGCAATAACCGAACTTGCAAACAGGCTTATCAGGATCAAACAGAAACGTTTTGGCTCTATTGACAGAGAAAGCACATATCTCATGAACAGCCTCTCAGAAGATGCCGGCGGGATCGTGTTTTTGAAAGATGTGGAAAGGGTAAAGCAGGACTTAAACCGCAATATCAGGCGTTCCGCTAAATTTGCCGTGCTTGTCATGCGAGATGAAGAAAAGGCTCATGCGCGCAAGATTTTTGATACGCCTCTTTTGTTCAGCATTCATGAGGCAAAGGGGTTAGAGTACGAAAACGTAGTTTTGTTGAATTTTGTTTCAGGAGAGCGTCAGATATTTCAGGAGGTAGTCGCAGGCGTAAGCGAAGAAGACATGAAAAAAGAGATACGCTTTATGCGGGCTGCGGACAAAAAAGACAAATCCCTTGAGGCATATAAATTCTTTATTAACTCATTATATGTAGCAGTTACCCGTGCTGTACAACGGCTTTATATAATAGAAAGCGACATCAAACATCCTCTTCTTCAAATGTTAGGTCTGCATAATGCTCTTGAGCAGGTGACAATGAAAACAGAACAATCTACGAGCGAGGAATGGCAGGCTGAAGCTCGCAGACTTGAGCTTCAAGGCAAGCATGAGCAGGCAGATGAGATAAGACGCACTATCTTAAAAACACAGCCTGTGCCATGGGATGTCTGTACACCTAAAAAGCTTATGGATCTTGCATCACAGATACGCACTGCAAAAGATAATCCGCAAAGGCCGAGAAAAATGCTTTTCGAATATGCCTTGTTTTATGACGCCCCTATGATTATTGAATTTCTAAGTAATCACGGCTTTGACAAGGCAAAACAGATTCACTTAATGCGTCATGGCAAGCCTTTTTTTAACCACGCAATGTATACGCAGCAAAAGGCAAACCTTGCTGTAAAGCATTTGCAAAAATATTCCGGCAGCTTTTATGTGGAGGTTATTAGGCATTGCGAGCTTTATGGCGTTGATCACCGCACAGAATTCAATAAAACCCCTCTTATGCTTGCGGCAGGGGCAGGCAACATTTCGCTTATTCAAGAATTGATTGCGTCTGGAGCAAATACTGAACTAACCGATAACTGCGGGTTGAACGCATGGCAAAATGCACTGCAGAGGGCACTAATGGATAAAAATTTCGCATCTTCCCTGTTTCCTCAAACAAACGAGCTTCTTGCTCCCTCAAGCATAAGCCTGAAGATTAACGACAGACTCATTAAGCTCGACAGCAGTCAAGGAGAATTTATGCTCTTTCATATCTTTTTTGCGCTGCTGCATCACAGATTTAATTATCTGCCGGCTCATGCTATTTCTCTTACAGCAGTTCAACTATCAGAAAAAGTCTCACTATTTCCCGACAGTGTAATTGCAGAATACCGAAAGAAACGGCAGTATATCTCAGGTCTTCTTTCCAAAAATGAGGTTGACAGCACAAACCCATATTGCAGGAAGCTGTTTAAACGACTCCGGACAGGTTATTATATTCTCAATCCTGAATGTGAGATAAAACAAAATGATGAATGGATAAATATTTACAGTTATTCAGGCATTGAGATTATATCCCGTCTTATTTCAGGCAGTGAAAAAGCCTTTAAAGGTTTCATTCAGTCGTTGAAGCAGCCGAAGATCCCGGCGTATTTTTCAACAAATGACGGCTCAAAAGCTGATGAGCAGCCCCTTCCGGAGACTGAGATAAATACACAACAATATTCATATGAAATAGAGGGGAGACCAGTGACGGTAGAGGCTGAAACTAAGTCAGAGGCATTGGCAAGGGCTTTGATGGAAAGGTTTAAAGAACGTGAAACAAAATGAAGACCTGATTGACCTTGCAGGTGAAAATCATGTCAGTCTTCCGGAGTCAATGAATATCCTTGCCGAACTGCCCCCTTATGCCGTTGAATTCAGGTATGCTTTTATTTTGGATTCCCTGCATGAGCCGGAATACTATCTGGTGCATGTGAGAGAGTTCATAAAGTTTGTCGAGAACATTTTAAAGTAACATGCCCTCACTCTCCGGCAAAGATAAAGACGAAATTATAAATCATATCAAAAAAGGCAGGAAAGATTCCTGTGGAGCGGGATTTTTTTACAGAAAGGTTGCGGGTAAAAAATCCGCTCAAAGAATAACCCCTCAATTCTTGCAAAGGTAAAACATATGAATATTAAGAACAGGATAACAAAAAGACAGGCATTATCACTATTAAAAAACTCTGACCTTCTCGAGCTTGGACATAAGGCAGATGAGCTGAGAAAAAGCCTTCACCCCGAAAAGGTCGTTACTTTCATTGTTGACAGAAATATCAACTACACAAACATCTGCATTAATAAGTGCATTTTCTGCGCATTCTGGAGGGATAAGGGAGAAGCCGATGCATATGTGCTTGCCAAAGATGAATTATTCAGGAAAATAGAAGAAACAATCAACCTTGGCGGCACTCAGATTCTCATTCAGGGCGGCCTTCATCCTGACTTTGGATTAGATTACTATATCAATCTCCTTAAAGAGATAAAATCCCGCTTTGATATAAATGTCCATGGATTTTCACCCCCTGAAATACATTATATTGCAGAAAAATCAGACCTCACTGTAGGGGAGACACTGCATATTCTCCGTACAGCAGGACTCGATTCAATCCCTGGCGGAGGCGCTGAAATACTTTCGGACAGAGTAAGAGAGATACTAAGTCCACGAAAGATAAAATCTCCTTTATGGCTTAAGGTCATGGAGAAAGCACACGGACTGGGAATGAGAACAACTGCAACCATGATGTTCGGCAGTATTGAGAAACCTGAAGACATAATAGAGCACCTCGATGCCATAAGGACATTGCAGGATAAAACCAAAGGTTTCACTGCATTTATCCCCTGGACCTTTCAGCCGGGAAACACTGAACTAGCTCACAGGTCAGCGAAAGGGACTGTCCCGGACCTGCCCGTCCGGCAGGCGGGTTTACGGACTGAGCGGAGCGAAGTCGTAGAATCGGGACTGTCCCCAAACTCCTTTCATGCGGCTACCGCTGTTGAATACCTTCGGGTGCTTGCACTGTCAAGAATATATCTTGATAACGTAAAAAACATCCAGGCTTCGTGGGTTACACAGGGGCTTAAGATTGCCGAGGTTGCCCTGAGATTCGGCGCAAATGATTTCGGCTCTACAATGATAGAAGAAAACGTGGTCGCATCTACAGGCGTTAGCTACGGGGTTTCTAAAGAAGATATAATTGATACAATTAAAAAAGCAGGTTTTCTTCCTGCACAGAGGGATACTTATTACAATATATTGAGGAGATTTACCTAAACCTGCCGTCTATCATCTCGAGAACTCTGTGGCACTGCCTTGACAATGATTCATTGTGCGTAACAAAAACAAAAGTAACGCCTTTTTTATGATTGAGATCGAGAAGCAGTTTAAAAAGCTCTTCGCCTGTATTAGTATCCAGATTCCCGGTCGGTTCATCAGCAAAAACTACCTTTGGCTCGAGTATTAATGCGCGCGCAACTGCAACGCGCTGCTGTTCGCCTCCTGAAAGCTCCCCGGGTCTGTGATATTTCCTTTCATAAAGGCCCATCTCATTTAATAAGCCTTTTGCCCTCTCTTCAATGTTTTTATAACTTAATTCCTTATTCGTTTGGCTGCCTGCACTCATGTTTATCAGGCCGGGCATCACTATATTTTCAAGCGCTGTAAATTCAGGCAACAGATGATGAAACTGGAAAACAAAACTGACAGTCGTGTTTCTGAACACAGCAAGAGAGGCGTCATCCAACGCAAACACGTCCTTGCCTCCATAAAGAACATTGCCAGTGGTCGGCCTGTCGAGAGTGCCCAGAATCTGAAGCAGCGTGCTCTTACCCACGCCAGATGCGCCTACTATTGCGACCATCTCGCCTGCCTTTATGTTTAAATCAATCCCTTTTAAGACCTTCAGTTCGCCTGCAGGCGTAAAAAAAGATTTTCTTAAATCTTTTACCTCAATCATTTGGAAAGCCCTTTAAACCATTAAATTGAGAAAAGTCAGGGGATGGTATCTTGGCGGATTTTTTTGCCGATATTCCGATAGTATTTTTAAAATAATCAAGAGGCAAAAACCTCGGAGGGCTCGACAGGTGTCGAGACCGAGAATGAGCTAAGATACTATCCCCTGACTTCATGTCTTCTTTATTCATACCTTAATGTCTCGACAGGATTCAGCTTTGCCGCCTGCCATGAGGGATAGATTGTTGCAAGAAAGCTTATTGCCATGGCAGAAAAAGATACTGCGATAAAATCAATAAGCTTCATCTTTATTGGCAGATGGCTAAGATAATAAACATCAGCAGGAAGCCTTATCACATTATTAAACAGATAACCAAGAACATAGCCGCCGGCAACTCCCAGCAGAGTGCCTGCTATGCCTATAAAAATTCCCTGAAGGACAAAGATAGACATTATTCCCCTGTTTGTGGCGCCCATTGCCTTGAGTATTGCGATCTCCCGGCTTTTTTCTATTACATTCATTATCAGCGTGCCGACTATATTGAATGAGGCAACAAGGATAATCAGGACAAGTATAATAAACATTGCCAGTTTCTCAAGCTTCAGGGCCGCAAAGAGATTTTTATGCATCTGCATCCAGTCCTTCCCATAATATGGGAACCCCAGCTTTTTCTGGAGATTATCTCTTACCTGTCTTGATTTATATATATCGCTGATCTTAACCTCTATGCCGGCAATACTGTCTTCTAAACCAAAAAATTTCTGGGCAGGGGGCAATGCTGTAAGCACCAGATTAGAGTCATATTCGAACATGCCGACTTCAAAAGTCCCTACCACCTTGAACTGCTGAACCTTCGGAAGCATGCCTAATGGGCCAATCTCTCCGACAGGAGATACGATATTTATGATGTCATCTTTAAAAATGCCAAGGTTGTTTGCAAGTTCCTTCCCTATAATAATACCCGGGACTGTATCATCACGCTTAAGGTCAGTCAGATTCCCGTCCTTAATGTACTTTGCTATATCGGTTGTCTCGCTCTCAAGAACAGGGTCAATTCCCCTGAGAAAAACGCCCTGAGCCCTTTTCCCTGACGAGACCATTACCTGTCCAAGCACAAAAGGCGAAGCTGCGATAACATCATCTTCTTTTCTAATTTTTTCTAAAACCTCCTCGTAGCCTGTCATCGGGCCCTTATAGTTCAAGACTATTACATGGGCATTCACACCGAGGATTTTTTTCTGAAGGTCTTCATGAAAACCGCTCATAACAGAAAGCACAACTAGCAATGCCATAACGCCGACAGCCACACCGCCTAGGGATATTGCAGTATTAAGCGATATCCCTTTATGTCTTTTTTTAGATTTCAGATAGCGGAGCGCTATAAAAAACTGATAAGGCAGATATCTTCGCATAAAGATAAATATATCATGAATTGCCTTGTTTCAACAAGATATAGATATTGTAT
>CAZBSJ010000076.1:5748-7520 GCA_964494165.1 uncultured Nitrospiraceae bacterium | reverse complement strand
GATGGCGGCAGAGGGAAAGACTCCTATGATCTGACATGCGAATCACAATTCGAACTATCGATACTTCCTCCCATCGTTCCTGCTCCAATAATCCAGTAAACTCTACGTAAATAAACAAAAGAACTGAGAGGGCTTAGTCCTCTCAGTTCTTTTGAGTTTTATAAGCACATCCCAACGCTTGACCATCTAATCCCTTTTGTGCTATCTTTTTCGTAGAATTTTAAGCCACGAAGGTAAGAAATATCGGCCAGAAGGTCAAAAAAATCCTTAGTGGCTTTTTTATTTAAAAAAAGGAGGGAAAATGCTTATTCAGGATAAAGGTTTGAAATTTAAGGGGTTATGGTCTAAGGTTTCAATTCTTTTTTTAGTTTTCATTGTTCACTTTTCACTATTCACTGTCGTTCATGCAGCGCACCCGCTGATTACTGACGATACAGAAACGCAGGGCAAGGAAAAGATCCAGCTTGAACTGAATACTGAGTTTGCTTATGACAAGGAAAGGATAAGCGGGGTAAGGGTTAAGACCGAGGCCTCTGAACTTGCAGCCATACTGTCATACGGCATCGTTGACCATACAGACCTTATAATCGGGATCCCATATCAGTGGATAGAGGTAAAGGTTGACGGGCGGACAGTGTTGGATGAGGACGGATTCTCTGACATATCAGTGGAGCTTAAATGGAGGTTCTATGAGATGCACGGGCTAAGTTTTGCTGTCAAACCGGGCCTCACTATCCCTACAGGAGACGAGGATGACGGGCTTGGAACCGGAAGAATGACATACAGCCTTTATTTCATTGGTACGCAAGAGATGGATCCGTGGGCATTTCACCTGAATCTGGGCTATATAAGAAATGAAAACAAACTTGATGAAAGAAAGAACATATGGCACGCATCGCTTGCATCTGAGTATAAGGTCGACAAAAACCTCAGGCTTGTTGCAAATATAGGCGCAGAAAAAAATCCTGACAAGGACTCTGACACGCACCCGGCATTTCTCATAGGCGGACTTATCTATTCTTTCACAGAAAATTTTGATGCGGATTTCGGCATTAAGGCAGGGCTTAACAAACCCGAGACTGATTACGCAATACTCGCAGGCGTGGTATTCAGGTTCTGATATTGATTATTTCTAATACATGATTACGCCGGACTAAAAGGACAAAAACCATGCATATGTCTGATGCACTTCTTTCGCCTGCTGTCGGAGCAACATTCTGGACAGGCTCAGTCGCAGCCATGGCCTATTGCGCAAAAAAACTCAAAGAGGGCATGGATGACAGACTCGTGCCTCTAATGGGAGTGCTCGGGGCATTCATATTTGCAGGGCAGATGATAAACTTCACGATACCAGGCACAGGCTCAAGCGGCCACATTGGCGGAGGGATGATATTGGCCATAATCCTCGGGCCTTATGCCGCGTTCCTTGCAATAGCATCAGTACTCACTGTGCAGTCGCTTTTTTTTGCTGACGGGGGGATACTTGCCCTCGGATGCAACATATGGAACCTCGGAGCATATCCCTGCTTTATTGCATACCCTCTCATATACAGGCCTCTGGCAAAGACGAATGGCTCGAAAAAAATATTCATAGCATCAATATTGAGCGTTGTCCTCGGCCTACAACTCGGAGCATTCTCTGTAGTTGCCCAGACTTTATTTTCAGGCAAAAGCGAACTTCCGTTCATCACATTTTTGTACATGATGCTTCCGATACATCTTGCGATAGGACTCGCTGAAGGATTTATAACCGCTGGAGTTGTAAATTATGT
>CAZBSJ010000076.1:0-5648 GCA_964494165.1 uncultured Nitrospiraceae bacterium | reverse complement strand
CACTAAAGGAAATACAGGAAAAGACATCATTCCTTCCTGATTATAATCTTAAACAAAACGCTTCTGAGGGCGTTACTAATACAGAAGAAAAATGGCCCGGCATTGATCCGTGGACTTCTTTGTCAGGAATTCTTGGCTCTTTAATCGTCCTTCTTCTCATTTTCAGTATCGGAATGGGGATAAAAGTGATGAAGAGGAAAAAGGCCTGACATGCTGACATTTGACAGGGAATATTTCAATCTTGGTTATCTTGATTCGCTTTCCTATAAAGATACTTTGATTCACAGGATTGATCCGAGAATTAAACTCATTATTACATTTGCCTTCATAATCACGGTTGTCTCATTTCCGAAATATGAACTTTCAGGACTCATCCCTTTCTTCCTGTTCCCTGTTCTGCTGTTTTCTCTCGGAGATATCCCTGTAAGGTTCATAATCAGGAAGCTTCTTCTGGTGTCGCCTTTTGTTTTATTCGTCGGGATATTCAACCCGCTTATCGATACTGCAAAGATGCTTGAAATCTTTGGCATCAGCATTTCAGGGGGGTGGATATCATTCATATCAATTCTCATAAAGTTTTTCCTTACTGTAAGCGCTGCCCTGCTGCTGATAGCAACAACATCCTTCCCCGGTGTCTGCAATGGCCTCCAGAGGCTTGCCCTCCCGCAGATATTCATCTCACAAATGCTTTTCCTGTACCGCTACATCTTCGTGCTCATGGATGAGACGATGAAGATAGTAAGGGCAAGGGATATGAGGTCTTTCGGGAAGAGCGGTGCAGGGGTAAGGGTGTTTATCAACCTAACAGGCATGATACTTGTGCGGACAATAGAAAGGTCTGAAAGGATATACAGCGCCATGCTCTCCAGAGGTTTTGACGGAAAGATAAGGTCTTTAAAAGGATACAGCATTTCCGGCACTGACATAGCCTTTGCCCTTCTGTCATTATCAGGGTTTTATCTGCTCAGAAAATATAATGTCACTGAATTATTAGGCGGTATCATTCAGGACATGGTGCAGGTCCATATAAGATGAGCCATCATATTTTAGAGTTCAGGGATGTGTTTTACGAGTATCCTGACGGCACTAAGGCGCTGAACGGGATATCCATGAGGATAATCCACGGAGAGTCTGTCGGCATAGTCGGCTCGAATGGTTCAGGAAAGTCAACGCTTCTACTCCACACGAACGGATGCCTTATGCCTTCAAAGGGATCTGTAATCATAGGCGACTTAATGCTCGAAAAGAAAACAAGACAGGAGATAAGGAAAAAAGTGGGACTCGTTTTTCAGAATCCTGACGACCAGCTCTTTATGCCCACTGTGTTTGATGACGTAGCATTCGGACCATTGAATCTCGGGCTTGGCCATGATAAGGCGACTGAAAGGGCAAACGAGGCTTTGCAGATTGTTGGCGCGCTTAATGTTAAGGAAAAACCCCCGCATCATCTATCAAGCGGACAAAAGAGCTCTGTTGCCATAGCCACTGTCATAGCGATGCAGCCTGATATTCTCGTAATGGATGAGCCTGCTTCAAGCCTTGATCCGAAATCAAGGCGATATCTGATAAACCTGCTTAAGGCATTTGAACATACAAAGATAATAGCGTCTCATGACCTTGACCTGATTCTTGATGTATGCGAACGATGCATCGTGATAAAAAACGGACAGATAATGGCTGACGGAAAGTCGCTTGACATCCTGTCGGACAGAACCCTGCTTGAGGACAACAACCTTGAGCTTCCGCTGTCTTTACAGCGGATAATATGTGAGAGGAGATGATATGAAAGACATCGAAAAACTTAAAAAGCTTATTGAGCATTGGGCAGAGCATAATGAAGAGCATGCAAAGACATACACTGATTGGGCAGAAAAAGCCAAAGTGTCTGGCAATAAGGAATTGCATGATATACTTAAAGAGATAGCAAATACGACAAAAAAAATGGATGGTTTGTTTGAGAAAGCTAAGAAGATTGTTGAAAAATAGAGATCTCAGATTTATAGAAAGACAGGACAGGGTATCCTCGCTCATTCTCGCTGCGCTCCGAGGATTTTGCCTCTTTAATTTAGAATTTTTCTATCTGACTATCGGCAAAATAAGCCGCTCGGACACCATGCCCTGTCTTCATCGCTCAAAAACAGTTCCATCCTCATAGAGGTTATATGCTCCCTTTTCTAAAAAGTCATAAAGGAGATTATTAAAATGGAAATTAAACTCCCGGAAGGTTTTGACAACAGGGATGATGCCATCCAATCTCTTATAAAAAAAGAGATTGATGCCGCTGAATCAGAGCTTTCCAATATAAAAGAAGAGTTTGAGAGATTTCTCATTGAGAATAAAGGATACTCAAAGGATGAGATAGAGAGAGACAGGGAATTCAGCTTCGAGATAAAAAACGAAAAATGCAGGTCCAGGGCTGATTTCATCATAAAGATTGATGGGAAAATTGTGATGCTGATAAAGTGCTCTATCGGCGCTTTAGTGTCGAGAGAGAGACAGGCAATCGCATGCGCAAGGGTTATTCATTCATATCAAATCCCTTACTCAATTGTAACTGACGGAAATGATGCGGAAGTTCTTGATACTGTTACAGGCCAGGTAATATCTGAAGGGCTGGAGAATATACCATCCAGAGATAAAATGAAGACGCTGATGGAACATATGGAATTCAGGGAACTTCCAAAAGACCGGCTGGAAAAAGAACAAAGGATACTGCTCGCATTTGATGCTATTAAATGTACGATAACTTATGGGGAATAAGGGCAAATATCCTAAGGTGATTCCTGGGCAAAGAGCCCTGTGCTCAGGTAGCGCTCTCCCCTGTCAGGCAGGATAACAACAAGTTTTTTGCCCTTACCGAGTTTTTTTGCGACCTTAATAGCTGCCCACATCGCAGCTCCGGAAGATATCCCGCAAAGAAGCCCTTCTTTTAAAGCCATCTGCCTTGCGGTATCAGCAGCATCTGTGTCAGTAACAGGAATTACTTCATTGTATAACTTGGTGTTTAAAACTCCGGGAAAAAATCCTGCACCGATGCCTGCGATCTTGTGAGGCCCGGAATTTCCGCCTGAAAGCACAGGAGATGCGGCAGGCTCTACAGCAGCTATCCAGATACCGGATTTTTTTTCCTTCAAAACCTCTCCAACGCCTGTGATGGTCCCTCCGGTACCTACGCCGGCGACAAAACCATCAGGAGCCTCGCCTAAGTCTTTGAGTATTTCCAACGCCGTGGTCTTTCTGTGTATCTCGGGATTAGACGGATTTTCGAACTGGTGCGGCATAAAATAGTCTGGATTATTTTTAAAGACTTCCTCTGCTTTTTCAACAGCGCCCATCATGCCTTTCTTGCCTTCTGTTAAGACAAGTTCCGCGCCATAGGCCTGAAGCAGCTGTCTCCTCTCCATCGACATCGTCTCCGGCATTGTGAGAATCAGCTTATATTTTTTTACTGCTGCAACCATCGCAAGGCCTATGCCTGTATTCCCGCTTGTCGGCTCTATTATTGTTCCGCCGGGCTTAAGCCTCCCGTCTTTCTCTGCTGTTTCTACCATTGAAAGGGCAATCCTGTCTTTCACGGACCCGCCGATATTGCACCCCTCAAGTTTTGCCCATATCTCTGCATCATCAGGAGAGTTAAGATTGCTTATCTTAACTAAAGGAGTATTGCCTATAAGGCTTAAGATATCTTTATGAAGTTTCATATAAAAAATTCTCCTTAGTTCTCTGTAACCGCTGCAAGAAGTTCTCTGCCTTCCCTTAAATGGTCCAGCAGGCAGACATCGAACCCTTTATCATGGAAGTATTCCTTCTCTATAGTCTCTATGTAAAATCTGTCCAGCCCGCTGTTCTTGATAAAGTCTTCTCTAAGATTTACTTCTTTCTTTTCAAGAACTATAGGGAGAAGATGATTAATGTAGAACGACTCTTTTCTTTGGTTAAGCAGGACCTTATCAAATAGTTTTTGTGGTATCCTTATTGCAAATCCTTTTTCAGCAAGCTCTTTTTCTATGTCAACACGTATCTCGTCCCTGCCCTCTTTTGAATTAAGCCGCGGGTAAAAACTGCGCTTCCTTTCCTTGAGCGCGCTGTGCACATGATGATAGAGCCTTTCCTCATCCCTTATCATCTTAAGCTCGGCAATCACGTCCCTCAGAGAGGCGTCTCCCTCAGATATCTTTGATATGCCCTTTGCTATTGCCTGTATCTTGCGCTTGCCGTAGCCGGTTATATATTTATTGTTCAGCAGGTCTTTAAGGGCAATCTCATGAAAAAGTTCCTTATCCAGCTTATCGAATTCAGCCTTATTCCCTATAAGGCTCCTGAGTGAATCCTCCGAGAAATCCATGTTTTCCATGAATGCCATCTGGCTTAAAATAGCCTGCACATTGTCATATCTGTCAAAATAAGTGACTATCGAGCTCAGCTCTTCCAGCACAGAAAAGTCATTCGTCTCGCGCGCGATATCATCGCACGCCTTGCCTATGTCAAGCAGTATCTGCTCAAACCCCATATCGCTCTGTGAATGGGCCCTGTGCTTCGCCTTAAGAAGCCTTGCTATATCTTCGTTTATGATGTGCTTCTTCAATGAAGAATCCTTAAAGAAGAGGTTTTCGAGTATTGACCTTGCCTCTTTGAGATACTCAGGCTCTTTGGTCTCCTGTATTTTCTTGCCCTTTAGCAGGAGTTCATCCAATGTGTCAAAAAGAACGCTTGAGATATCGTTTCTGATCCCCAGTGTCCTCAGCCTTCTCATCCTTGCAGTCTCTGAATGTTCAAGGCTGTCCTTAGAGATGCTGTTAAGGAGTATGTCTCTGTATTCGTCAACAACGCATTTATTGTCAGGATGCTTGTACATTACGTCTATCTTCATCCTCTCCTGCTGGTAATGGTCTATCCTGTACCTTTTTACAATTTCTTCGAGGAGCATCTCCTCCTGGAGAGTAAGAAATCTCTTTGCAGAATAAAATTTTTCGAATGCCCTGTAAAATTCTGCGTTCTCCTTATGTATCAGCTTGAAGATAAATACCGTTGCCTTCTCTTCGTTAAGATCACGCAGGAAGTTCTTCATCAGTTCCTCGTCATCATCCAGACCTATCAGGTCAGTCCTCTTAAGGAACTTGCCTACAGCCTTTAATATCTGCTGCTGCCTTTTTTTATACTCGCCTTTGTGGTCAGAGGATATAAAAAAATAATAGTTTTTTACTGCATTGCCCTGCAGGAAAAGCCTGTAAAAAGTTTCCTCGCCTTCGGTGTCATTTGTGAAAACTACCTGCTCCCCCATATCAAGAAATGCCCCGTACATGATGAGCCTGTTAGTGTTCTCGCCCTTTATCATGTCCTTTAACGGCTTTTCAACGCCGAACATGTACTCGCAAAAACTCCCGCCCGTGCCGTTATAGTGAATTCCTTCCTTTGATATGGTGAACTCGTTTCCCCTTGAGAAGAATCTTATGTGGGATGCTGTCTCTTCATAGAAGTATGTGTTTTCTACACTGGCTCCACCGACATGTGCAAAAAACTCAACAGGGCCCATACTCCCATGAAGCCTGAGGTCTTTTATCATGAATAAAATATACCATATGGCAGCAAAAATATTCTATTTCCGGGATCACTTTTCTTGCTGAAAAAGCCGTATTCGGGTATGATAT
>CAZBSJ010000075.1:0-7687 GCA_964494165.1 uncultured Nitrospiraceae bacterium | reverse complement strand
CAAACCATGCATCTGTATAATCATTTGTTGTTCCGGTCTTCCATAAACAGGTCTGTTAATGCTTTTAGCGCTCTGCGCTGTGCCCTCTTCGACAACTGCCCTTAACATCCTCTTCATTTCAGTTACTTCTTTATCATCAAGCTCATATTTTAGAACCGGCTTTATTTCAGCCATAACAATAGAATCCCTGTTGAATATTCTTTCATAAGATATTGGTTCTGCAGAATATCCTGTTGCAAATGCCGAATATGCCGAGACTATCTCCTTCAAAGTTACGTCTGAAGCTCCGATTGACAATGACATATACTGCTTGAGTTCGCTTTTTATCCCGAGTCTTTTTGCAGCAGTTATAATATTGTTCAATCCGACTTTGTCAGCAAGCCTTACAGTAGCGGCATTAAGCGATTGAGCCAGAGCAGTTTGAAGGGTGACAATTCCATGATATTTATTGTCATAGTTTTTGGGAGACCAGACATCACCGGGCCTTGCCCCCTTAAAAAATATGATGGAATCTTCTATCTTAGACTGCGATGTCATCCCATTCTCTAGCGCTGTAAGATAGACAAAGGGCTTGAATGCTGAGCCCGGCTGTCTGAAAGCCTGTTCTGCCCGGTTAAACTGGGTTTTCCAGAAATCAAAACCTCCGACCATTGCCTTTACATGTCCGGTTTTTAGATCAACGGCTATCAATGCAGCCTCAACTCCGGGTTTTGTTCTTTTCTCCACTGACAGAATGCCGTTTTTTACCGCTTGTTCCGCTGTCTTTTGCATCCCGAGATCCAGAGTAGTATATATCCTGTATCCTCCTGTGTAGAGTTCATCCCCGTATTTTGTCTCGAGGTCCTGCCGCAGACTCTCAATGAAATAAGGCGCATCATACTTTCTGAGATGCGGAGCTGTCGGCAAAAGAGTCTTTAATGCCTCTTTATACTGCTCCATATTAATGAATTTATTATTAAGCATCTGTTTTAAAACAATTGTCCTCCTCTCTCTGGCTTTTTCAGGATTCTTGAAAGGAGAATATAAAGACGGGGCCTTTGGCATGGATGCCAGCAAAGCTGACTCTGCTATGCTTAGTTCATCCACTGGCTTGCCGAAATAAGTCTGGGCTGCCGCCTCAATGCCGTATGCCCTTGCCCCAAAATAGGCCTGATTAAGATACAACCCCAGTATTTCATCCTTAGTGTACTGTTTCTCTATCTGGATGGAAAGCACCAGCTCTTTCAGCTTCCTTTTAATGCTTCTGTCCGGCTTCAGGAAAAGCATCTTGGCAAGCTGTTGCGTCAATGTGCTTCCGCCCTGAACAATGCTCCTTGCCTTAATATCCTTATAAAAAGCCCGCATAATCCCTTTAATATCAATGCCGGGATGACTGTAAAATCTCACATCTTCTATGGATATAAAAGCCTGTTTAACATGCCTCGGCAGTCTGTAGTAGGGGATAAATGTCCTTCTCTCGATATAGAACTCGGCGATAAGTTTTCCGTCTGAAGAGTAAACCTTAGAGGATTCTATGGGTGCATATTCTTCAAGGTCCATTATATTCGGCAGGTCAGCAAGCATCCAGTAAAAAATCCCGATCAGGATTCCTGAGATTACGGAAAATACGACAGCTGTGATTAAGGCAATTTTCTTTTTAGAGGTCTTCTTTTTTTCTGATTTTTCCAAATCAGATCCAAACTCTGTCATGGTTTTAATTATAATTGAAAAATGCAACAATTATTGTTAGAATTTCGAAATGTTGGAAGAGACCAAAAAGGCTGGACTGCTTTTAAGGGGCGTTGCAAAGGCAATTGATCTCATAATTGTGGCAGCTGCAGGAGAGATAATTCCCAGAGCAGGATTCTTTGCCGGCCTTGCCTATTTGGCTATAAGCGACGGCCTTTTCGGAGGCAAAAGCCTTGGGAAATATCTTATAGGGATAAGGGTTGTCTCTTCTGCCTCTCACGAAGCCTGTACTGTAAAAGAGTCGATTTTGAGAAACTTTCTGTTATGTATAGGCCTGATCCTCTGGAAAATACCCTTAATAGGCTGGATTTTTACAATTTTGATAGTGGCTTTTGAATCTGTCATGCTTATAGGAAGCGAAGAGAAAATGCGGTTCGGGGATGAGACAGCAAAAACTATTGTTATCGAAGGCAAATAGTGTAATATATTAGCTGTTTTATAACAGTTAACTTGCAAAAAGGAGAAAAAAAATGTTTTTGAATAATGTTCTGGGATGGTTTTCAAATGACCTTGCCATAGATCTGGGAACAGCAAATACCCTTGTTTATGTTAAAGGCAAGGGAGTAGTCTGTGACGAGCCATCTGTAGTTGTAATAAGAAGAGACGACAAAAGACCTGTTGCAGTAGGGATTGAGGCTAAAAAAATGCTTGGCAAGACACCGTCAAATATTCTGGCTATCAGGCCGATGAAGGACGGAGTAATAGCAGATTTTGATGCTACAGGCGAGATGCTGAAATATTTTATTGCTAAGGTTCATAACCGGCGCAGTTTTATATCTCCAAGGGTTATTATTGGCGTTCCGTCAGCCATCACTCAGGTAGAACAGCGCGCCGTAAAAGATGCTGCCCATGCATCAGGCGCAAGAGAAGTCTATCTTATTGAGGAACCTATGGCTGCAGCCATAGGTGTTGGGCTGCCTGTCGGCGAACCTTCAGGCAACATGATCGTGGATATCGGAGGCGGCACAACTGATATTGCCGTGATATCTCTCGACGGAATAGTATTCAGCAAAGCTGTCAGGGTCGGCGGCGACAAAATGGATGATGCAATAATGGCCCATATGAAGAGAAGATACAATCTGATGATAGGCGACAGGACAGCCGAGCAGATTAAGATTGATATAGGTTCAGCATATCCGATTGAGGGCGACGCACCGCGCGACATGGAGATAAAAGGCAGAGATCTCATATCAGGCATACCAAAAACTATTACGATCAATGAAGACGAGATTAGAGAAGCATTAAGCGAGCCTGTAAATATAATTCTAGACACGGTAAAAGTCGCATTGGAAAATACCCCGCCTGAACTTGCAGCAGATATAGTTGACAGGGGAATTGTGCTCGCAGGCGGCGGAGCGCTCTTAAAAGGACTGGACTTCCTGATAAAAGAAGAGACAGGACTGCCTGTAATAGTTGCAGACGATCCTTTAACAGCTGTTGTAAGAGGGGTCGGGAAGATGCTTGATGAGCTGGAACTCTTAAAAAAGATAGCAATTAATTAATGCCAAGGCGAAGGCTTCTACTTTTTTTCTCTCTTATACTGCTATCATTTGTCCTCATGACATACCAGGCAAACACAGGGATATTCAAGCCTTTCCTCTGGCTTAAATATCCCGTAAACTGGACAAACAAGGCAATAAATTCTGTCTCCTCGTCATTTAAAGGAACATTCGAAAGAATCAGACTAAGAGATGAAGATAACAAAAAGCTTCGCGAAGAACTGAACACTCTTTTACTGGAACGGCAGCAGTACAGAGAGACAGTTCTTGAAAACGAAAGGTTAAGGCACCTCCTTTCACTTAAGGAAAAGGAAAAGAAATATGTTACTGCTGCAAGGGTCATTGCAAGAGGAAATGACAGATGGGCAAACACTCTGGTTATAGATAAAGGCAGCATTGATGGTGTCGGCAAAGATATGGTTGTTATAACCCCAAAAGGCCTTGCCGGCAAAATCCTTTCATCCTCAGATTATTACTCCCAAATTCTTCTTGTTACGGATATCAATTTCTCTGCGGCAATCAGACTCCAGGAAAGCAGGACTGAGGGCATAATCTCAGGCACTGGCTCAAAAAAATGCATCCTTAAATATATCCCTCATGAATATGAGGTTAAAGCCAATGAGGTGATCCTTACATCAGGCCTGGACTCGCTTTTCCCTGCCGACATCCCTGTAGGATATGTGAGCAAGGTAGAACAGAAAACCAGCGGCATATTTCAGTATGTCGAGGTCATCCCTTTTCAGAACAATATAAATCTTGAAGAGGTCATAGTGGTAAAGAGATGAAAAAAATCTTTTTTGTAATAATAATCTTTGCAGCATTTCTTCTTGAAAGCCGCATAACTATATTCGGAGCGCCTCCAAATCTTACACTGGCAATTGTTTATTATTATGGATTTAAGAAAGGCGAGACAAAAGGCCTTTTATTCGGCTCTTTAATCGGGCTAATTGCTGACAGTCTTGTTGGCAGCATCATTGGCCCAAACCTCCTGTCTAAAGGCATAGTCGGATTCTTATCAGCTTTCATCCCTTCCATTTTCCTGAGGTGGACTAATATCTTGGGAATGATAAGTATATCTTTGATGACTATACTGGATGGCATAATTGTCTTCTCATCAAGAAGCCTGTTTCAGGCCATGCCTGCAACAATACCCAAGGCAATGTTTATAATATTAATAGCAGCAATCATAAACTCTTTTATCGGACTTTTTGTGAGACCTAAGGATGAACATTAATGGCAAGGATAAAATACGCACGGCAAGCATAGTCATTGCAGCTTTATTCTCTCTGGTCATAATAAGGCTCTGGCAATTGCAGGTATTACAGGGCAGCGAATACAAGAAAATCTCCGATGAGAACATGCTGCGGATAATCAGAGTCCCATCGCCACGAGGCATCATTTACGACAGAAACGGGATCCCGTTGGTAAAAAACTCTCCTTACTTTTCAGCATCATTAATACCTGAGAACCTTGAAAAACTTGACGTCCCATATCTGGCAGAAGTGCTCAATATGGATGCAAATGAGGTTTATTCCAAGCTGAACGGGAAAAGGCTCAGCCCGTTTGAGCCCTTGAAAATTAAAGAAGGATTGACATTTGCTGAGATTGCCAAAATCGAGGCAAAAAGGTCGGACATTCCAGGGCTGATAATAGATATCGATATGAGCAGGGAATACCTCTTCGGCGATTTAGGCGCCCATGTAATTGGTTACCTTGGCAGAATCAGTCCTGCTCAATCAAAGGATCCTGAATTTAAAAACATACCTCCGGAGGCATTCATAGGACAATGGGGTGCAGAGCTATTGTTTGACAAATCCTTGCGCGGCACACCAGGAGAAAGGATCATTGAAGTGGATGCGCTGGGGAGAGAAATAAGGTTGATAAGCGAGAAGCCTCCGTTAAAAGGCGACGACTTGACCCTTAGCATTGATATAAATCTGCAGAAGGCGGCAGAGGATGCATTTACTGGAAAATCCGGCGCGCTTGTGGCATTAAAGACAGATACAGGCGAGGTTTTAGGTCTGGTTAGCAGGCCGTCCTTTGATCCAAACCAGTTTGCACGGGGAATAAGTTACAAGCAATGGGTAGACTTAAACCAGGACAAAAAAGTCCCCATGTTAAACAGGGCGCTTCAGAGCCACTATCCGCCAGGTTCTACATTCAAAATAGTGACCGCAATAGCTGCCTTAAGCGAGGGCGTCGTAACCCCGAATACAAAAGTTGAGTGCAGGGGAGGCATAACTTACGGCGGCAGACAGTTCGGCTGCTGGAAAAAAGGCGGGCATGGCATTGTTTCATTGCATAAGGCTATGGTTGAATCATGCGACGTATATTTCTACGAGCTTGGCAAAAGGGTCGGGATAAACAAGATTGCAGAATACTCCAGAATCTTTGGGTTAGATGAAATCACAGGACTGCCTCTGGTAAAAGAAAGGTCAGGGCTGGTACCGGACACAAAATGGAAATACGAAAAGAAAAAACAGCCCTGGTATATGGGAGAAACCTTTCACGTATCAATCGGACAGGGCTATCTTTTAACCACGCCAATCCAGATGGCTCAGCTTATAAGCGCTGTTACAAACGGCGGAATTATTTTCAAGCCGACAATCATAAAATTGGAAATACCGCCAGAGCCGGTGAAAAAAGCCGAGATAGAACCAGAGATTCTGGAACTGATAAAAAAATCGCTTTACGGTGTCGTAAATGAAGAGGGAGGAACAGGCATAAGTGCAAAATCTGCCGCTGTTTTAATAGGAGGCAAAACAGGAACCGCGCAGGTAGTCGGGATTAGAAAGGATTCCAAGTATCTGCCTGAGAGATTCCGTGACCATGCATGGTTTGTTGCATATGCGCCAACTGACAAGCCTGAAGTTGCATTATGCGCTTTTGTCGAACACGGAGGACAGGGCGGGAGAGTAGCCGCACCTATTGCAAAACAAGCCATAGAGGCATATATTAACCGCCCGATAACCAGCAAAACAGAGGTCGCCCATGCTGAGAATAGATAAAAGGCTCATTAAGAATATCGACTGGTTGACATTCTCCATGGTCATATCACTATGTCTCATAGGGATAATGACAATATACAGCGCGACCCGTCCGTTATTCCCGCACGAACAGCCTACCTTTCACATAAGACAGATCTACTGGCTGATTATAGGCATATCAGCGCTTTTCCTGACTGTAAGTTTTGATTATATCTGGCTGGCAAGGTTTTCAAGTCCGCTCTATATTATTGGGTTAGTACTGCTATTGATAGTGATGTTTGCAGGCAAGACCGGCATGGGAGCGCAGAGATGGCTTGACATAGGCCCCGTTACATTTCAGCCCTCAGAATTATTCAAGCTTATATTCATAATATTCATTTCAAGGCATCTTTCTGCCATGCGGAACAATATGGGAATAATGTCCCTGCTGAGAAATTTCTTGGTGTTTGCCCTCATTCCTTTTGTTCTGGTATTAAAACAGCCTGACTTAGGGACTGCATTTATTTTACTGCTGATATTCCTGCTGATGAGCCTTACAAAAGGCTTAGAAAAAAAAGTTGTTGCCTTAATTGTTATTCTGGGGATAATCTCAATTCCTTTTATCGGGAATATATTCTGGGAAGGTCTGAGGGATTATCAAAAAAACAGGCTTATTGCATTCTTAGAGCCCGACGTAGACCCCAGCGGAATAGGCTATCACATAAACCAGTCCAAGGTCGCAGTTGGGTCAGGCGGCTTTTTGGGCAAGGGATATCTCCAGGGAACACAGGGTCCCTTCAGATTCCTTCCTGAAAAACATACGGATTTCGTGTTTTCAGTGTTTGCCGAAGAATGGGGATTTATGGGCAGTTTTATACTTTTGTTTCTTTACCTTACGATAATTCTCCGAGGGCTTGATACCGCGCTTAAGGCCAAAGACGAGTTCGGCAAATTGCTTGCCTCTGGCATAACATTCATGTTTTCAGTCTATTTTTTCATAAACATCGGCATGACCCTCGGAATCATGCCTGTGGTAGGGATCCCATTGCCTTTTATGAGCTACGGAGGGACAGCCCTGCTCACCAATTTCATAGCCATAGGAATCCTTATAAATATCAGGGCCCGTAGATTCGAACTCTTTTATTAGAACCATTTCTTCTGTTATAATTAGTGTCGGTTCTCAGTGTCTGTGTCTGTTCACTAATAACTATTCACTATTAACTGTCGTTCAAGAGGCGGTGTAGCTCAGTTGGTCAGAGCATGCGGCTCATATCCGCAGTGTCCGGGGTTCAAATCCCTGCACCGCCACCAAAATTTAATGTATCTCGATCTCTTTCAATTTTTTTACTTAAATTGCAATAAAGATATATTTGGGCTAAAATTCAATTATGGGTGAAAATGCAAAAAGGATAAGGCTCTATGGGTTAAGCACATGTCCATCGTGCAATCGGATAAAAAAATTTCTGGATAGTCACAATGTAAAATATGAGCACA